>WRBN01000001.1 GCA_009784515.1 Spirochaetaceae bacterium
AAAATGGTAATAATAGTTATCAGCTAATTAATGTAGAAGCCTGCTCACGCTTAAATATGGCCGATATTCTCCTTCAATTTAAAAAAGGCAACACCGCTTTAACAGCCAATGTTGATACTAAAGCCACTGCCGAAGATATTGAAAGCAGTGGTAAAGGGCCTAATATTACCTCCTTCAGCCGTATTCGTACAGCTTATATAGAAGACCCTGATTTTATCTTTATTATTCTTTCCCTAAAACATAAAGTTTATTCTGAGCGTAATGTACAAATGGGGCTTATGGACGGCATAATGGAGATTGTACGTTATAACGCTTACGATTTAAAATTTATCTCTGATAATGATATAAACTATAATCCTGCTTTAGGCACTGGGCAAATTCAGGTGAAAGATATTCATTATGTAGATTATCAATACCGTACAACTTGGCAGTTTTGCCAACTTTTAGACAAAAAATACCTTAATTCCTCACGACGAACCATAGAAGATTGGCATAGGGAGGCTATTAAAAATAAATGGATAAAATAGAAATAATTTTAGGCGATTGTATTAATGCGATGCAAATGCTGCCTAGTAATAGTATTGATTTAATTGTAACCGACCCACCATATAATTTATCCAAAGATTATGGTAATAATAAGGACAATTTAGAGCATAACCAATATTTAAAATTTACTCGCGCTTGGCTTAAAGAGGCATACAGGTTACTAAAGCCCTCCGGTACTCTTTATGTTTTTATGGGAGTACGTTACATATCGTATCTTTACCAGATACTTGAGCAAGAGCTTAGTATGCATTTCAATTCATGGATAACTTGGTATTACACGCAAGGTATTGGTAAGACCAAAGGCTTTAGCCCGCGCCATGATGATATACTGATGTTTACTAAAAGCGAAAAATTCATTTTTAATTTAGATAACATTAGAGTGCCGCAAAAATATTACCGTAGTGTTAATAATATGCGCGGGGCTAATCCCGGTAATGTTTGGGAATTTTCGCATATTCATTATTGTGAAAATGGCCGGCAAAACCATCCTACCCAAAAGCCCGAAGCTTTATTTGAACGCATGGTGTTAGCTTCGTCTAATGAAAACGATAAGATACTTGACCCCTTTTGTGGTAGCGGCACGACCTTACGAGTTTGCCAGCAATTAAATAGACACGGCATAGGCATTGAGATAAATAGTGATTATGTAGAAATGACCAAAGCAAGATTAAAAGAACCCTTTACCGGCTTTGATAGCATGGACGAGCGAATGTTAAGATTACCTAACGATTTAAACGACCCTACTATTCGTGATGAATACATTAAAAATCATGGGAAATGGTTTTTAAAAAATAACCCGGAAGCTTTTGAGCAGTTTACAAAGGAAATTACTCCTAGAACCCATAAAATTAAAGCCGAACAAAGCTTGCTAAATTTTTCGTAATGCAGTAAAATAGGTTACCATGTCTAAACCCAAAATGGGCGGCGGCCTCGATGCCCTGCTCGGCGGTATCCCCGCTATTAATAACGATAAACCCGCTACCCCCAGCGAAGTAGCCATCAATTTAATTAAGCCTAACCCCTTGCAGCCGCGCAAACACTTTGATGAAGATAAACTTACGGAATTGGCAACCTCTATCACCCAAAAGGGAATTTTGCAGCCCTTACTCCTAGAAAAAGAAGGTAATGGTTATATTATTATCGCCGGTGAGCGCCGCTACCGGGCCGCTAAACTAGCGGGCTTAAGCCAAATACCGGCTATCATTAAAAATTTTAACACAGAAGAAAAGCTGGAGATAGCTTTAATCGAAAATATCCAGCGCGACGATTTAAAACCTATCGAAGAAGCTTTAGCTTACCGTGAGCTTATTAAATTACTTAACCTTAGTCAGCAAGAACTTGCCGACCGCTTAGGTAAAAGCCGCAGTGCGGTAGCCAATAGTCTGCGTTTACTAAAGTTACCAACGGCTATTCAGCAAGCTGCCGATAGCGGCACCATTAGCGCCGGCCATGCCCGCACCTTGCTTAGCGCCAAAGAAGAATTACAAGAAGAGCTATGCCAAAAAATTATCAGCGAAGGCTTAAGCGTGCGGCAAACCGAAGAACTGGCCGCTAAAAGTCATAAACAGGTAATAAGGGACAAGGAACAAGGAACAGAAGAGGAACTTGTTCTAGCCGCAGACAAACCCATTTTAACGCCGCCCACAATGAATAACAAATTGGTAAATACTCATCATTTGCCGGCAAAAACTGTAAATAATCTAGAGATTGAACAAAAATTAGCCGATAAATTAGGGGTAAAGGTAGCCTTAATTGGTAATGGCTCGCAAGGTAAATTAGAATTTTTTTACTCCACCAAAGCTGATTTAGACAAACTATTAGCCATTTTAAATAGATAAAAGCCTAAAAACTTTAATAAGGTAGCCCTATGGCCGTACTCTCCGAATATTTTTACGATAAATTCCGTACTCTTATTTATAACAACAGCGGTATTCATTTTAGCGACAGCAACCGCACAATCCTTGAAAGCCGTTTAGCCGAACGGCTTAAATTAAAAGATAATGCCACCATCGAAGACTACTATTTATTAGTAAGTAGCGATGATAACGAGCTGCGTACCTTACTAGATGCCGTAACAACTAACTTAACCAAGTTTTTTAGGAATATTCCGCAATACGAAACCTTTCAGCACTACGTTATCCCCCATTTAGTCGCTCATAAAAAGGAAAAAGGGCTTAATAGTATTAAGTTATGGAGCGCCGGTTGCAGCACCGGCGAAGAAGCTTATACGAACGCTATGTGCCTAAAAGAGTGGCTGCCCGCTAACTTTAACTTTACGGTTACAGCCAGTGACTTAAGTTTAAAATCGTTATTAACGGCCGAAAGGGGGTTTTACCCCAAAGAACGCTGTGCCGATATAGCCGATAATTTATTAGAGAAATATTTTATAGCCGATGACAAAGGTTATACCGTAAAAAATGAGCTTAAAAACCATATTAAGTTTGACTACCACAACTTAAATTACGAAAGCGGTGTAAAAAATTTTGATATAGTTTTTTGCCGTAATGTACTTATTTACTTTGACGAAAAAGCCCAAAAACAAGTGGTAGAACGTTTTTACCGTAGTATGGCCGATTATAGCTACCTTTTTATCGGCCATTCGGAGAGTTTATTTGGCCTTGATACCAAATTTAAATTTATAAAGACCGATTGGTCGTGCATCTATGGTAAATTTACCAATTAAAGATTAAGAAACAAGGCTTTTTAATCCTTAATTATTACTTTTTAATTTCAATAAGGATAATGTATTGAGTAAAATTTCGGTATTAGTCGTTGACGATTCGGCCTTAATGCGTAACCTAATTAGTAAAATAATTCAGGAAAGCCCGCGTTTAACTTTGGCCGGCACGGCCGTTAATGGGCGCGATGCCATAGAGAAAATTGCCGCCCTCAAACCCCATGCTATCACCCTCGATTTAGAAATGCCCGAGCTTAACGGCATTGGCTTTTTAAAACAATATAACAAACATGCCTTTGATATGCCGGTTATCGTGCTTTCTTCGCTGGCTCATAAAGGGGCCGCTATTACGATGGAGGCTTTAACACTTGGGGCAGCCGATTTTTTACCCAAACCCTCCGGCTCGATTAGTTTAGATATTCATAAGGTAGCAGCCAAACTTACCGAACTGCTTATCGCCTACGGCAGCGACTACTTGCGCCGTAAACAATTTAGCAACTTACAGGCCGATTTAAATTTAGAGCCCGATAGCAAACCTAAAGATTTAACACCGGAACCAACTGCCTCTTATGGCGGCCCCAAACGCAGCAGTGTGGCTAAAGTGCTGTGCATTGGTATTTCTACCGGTGGGCCGGCTGCTTTGCGCGAATTATTTTTGGGGCTGCCTAAAAATTTTTCACTGCCTATTTTAATGGTGCAGCACATGCCCGAAGGTTTTACCGGTGAATTTGCCCGTAACCTTAATCAATTAAGCCACCTTAAAGTAAAAGAGGCCGAAGCCGGCGACTTAATAGAGCCCGGTGTGGCCTTACTTGCTCCCGGCAATGCTCATATTGTGGTAGAAAAAAATAGTGGTGGCGCTAATAGCCTAGCTCTTTCGCACCGGCCGGCCGTTAATGGCCATCGTCCTAGTGTCGATATATTATTTGAAAGTGTCGCCAAAGTTTATGGCGGCGAGGCTATCGCTTTAATTATGACCGGTATGGGCAACGACGGTGTTAAAGGGATAGGCCAGCTTTATAACTTAGGAGCCCTAACTTTAGCCCAAGATAAAAAAAGCAGCATTGTTTTTGGTATGCCCCGCCTTGCGATTGAGGCCGGTTATATCCACGAGGTAGTACCTCTTAACAGGCTGGCCGAAAAACTTAATAAATGGGCCCGGCGCTTAACCCCGCTTGAGGTATTAAATGGATAACCAGCTAGATAACTTTGCCGCCGAACTTAAAGCCGAAGCTGCCGACCCTAGTCGTTTAAGCGGCCTCATCATTGAAGCCATTAAAGAGATTGATGAGGTAGATGAAAACTTATTAAAGAACCGCGACTTACTACAAAATATTAAGGAGCGTCCCTTTTGGCAGCGGCTGGCCAAAAGCAGCAGTAAAGATTTAGCCCAAAGCGGCGAAGAGCAAAATCAAATTATAGCTATGCAAAATATGGCTTTGCACAAATTTTTCCAAATTATGCGGGCTAGTATTGCCTTAAACCTGCATAACACGCAATTTTTAATTAAACTTAGCGCCGAGTTAAAAAGTGGTGCAAAAAGACTTAACATTAAAGACAGCAGCCTCTTTGATATGGCTACTTCATTTTTAGATGAATCTATTAAGGCCGTACAACACCACGATGAACAAATTGCTTATTTACAAACTAAACTAGAGGGGCGGCTAATCCCCCTAGAGCTTACCATTAAAGAACAAGAAAAAAAATTAGCTAATCTTGAACAAAAAATAATTAAACTAAGCCTTAATAAAAAGCTTAAAGGCCACAACCTAATTACTTACTTTTTTGTGGTCATCAATATTATTTTTATCATATTTATTTTAGCCTTCTTTTTTACAAGACTCTAAAATCATTAAGAATTTTCACTTTTTAATTATTTAAGGTCTTTTAAAGCAATCGGCTCAGCAGTATCGCTGTCGGCTACCTCTTTGCCGTATTCCACTAATAAATCTTTTAGCTTACCACTTATCTTTTTAGGAATGCTAATTTTAAGCTTAACATACATATCGCCGCGCTTATTGTTGTTCATCACCGTAGCGCCTTTGCCTTTAATCCGCAGCAGTTCGCCATCGTGGCTGGCAGCCGGTATTTTAACTTTAACTTTTTCGTCATCAAGGGTGGCCACAATTAAATCGCCGCCGAGTACCGCCTTATTAAAGTTAATGGGCATAGCCAAATATAAATCGTAGCCACTGCGCTCAAAGTATTTGTCAGCTAATATTTTAATGTAAACGTATAAATCGCCGCTGCGACCTCCTTGCGGAGCAGCATCACCGCGCCCCTCTAGCCGCAGCCGCTGGCCGTCATCGATACCGGCGGGAATATTAATAGATAAAGTATGCTTTTGGCTCACCACACCGCGCCCGCGACATTTTGTACAGGGACTTTCAACGATGGTGCCTTCGCCATGGCAGGTAGGGCAAGGGCGCGAAACACTAAAAAAGCCCGCCGATTGCTGCACTTGGCCGCGCCCGCCACAAGTGGTACAAGTTTTACGGCTGGTACCCTCTTTAGCGCCGCTGCCGTGGCATAAATCGCAGCTGGCAAGCGATTCGTAACTTATCTCTTTATGGCTGCCAAAGCTGGCCTCTTTTAAAGTAATTTTTAAATCGTAACGTAAATCGGCGCCACGCGGCTGGCCCCGTTGCTGGCGGCTACGGCCCCCGCCGCCAAAAAACGAGCCAAATATATCTTCAAAACCCCTAAAACCTTGCCCAAAGATGTCCTCAAAGCCCCTAAAGGCATTAGGGTTAAAACCGGCGCCGCCGGCATTTTCTACCCCAGCAAAACCGTAGGCATCGTAAGCTTTACGTTTTTCGGGGGTAGAGAGTATCTCGTAGGCTTCGGTAGCCTCTTTAAATTTATCTTCGGCCTCTTTGCTGCCGGGGTTTTTATCGGGGTGATATTGTATGGCCAGTTTGCGGTAGGCCTTTTTAATTTCGTCTTCGGTGGCTGTTTTAGTTATGCCTAGTACTTCGTAATAATCTCTTTTTGCCATTTGGCGCGTCCTTTTTACCTGCTATAAGCTGCTTGGTTAATTGCTATTAGTTAAGATAACACTTTTTTGGCTTTAAATCAAGGGTTGCCCTTGCTCAATCTACTATTTTAAGTTATAGTAAACTATGTCGTTTTGTTTTAATTTAATAGATAACCATTTTCATTATAAAAAAGAAGGGGCCGGTGTAGCGGTAAATATCGATGAAGCTTTTAATTTAGGGCTGCTGGCCGCCATCGAGGCCGGCACTAACCTTGAAGACATTGCCGAGCGTTTAACTTATGTAAATAGTCATAAAAATTTATTTGCTACCGTTGGGGTGCACCCCGAATATGCCACCCCGCAGGTAATAGAGCAACTGCCGGCGCTTAATCAATATTTAAGCCACCCTAAAGTAGTGGCCATTGGCGAAATAGGGCTGGATTATAGTTATAGCACCGATAAAAAATTACAGCAAAATTTATTTGCCGGCCAGCTACAGTTAGCTAAAGCTAACCATAAACTTATTATGCTGCATATCCGCGATGCGCACGCCGATACTTTAGCAATGGTAGATGAAGCCGGCTTAACCGGCGGCGTGGTACATTGCTTTAGCGCCGATGTAGCCACCGCTAAGGCTTGGCTGGACAGGGGGTTTTATCTCTCGTTCCCCGGTATTATTACCTTTAAAAACGGCGAAAGTTGCCGCCAAAGCGCTGCCTACACCCCTATCGATAGATTATTTTGCGAAACCGATGCCCCATGGCTGGCACCAGTGCCGGTGCGCGGCAAGGAAAACAGCCCTATCTATGTACGTTATATTTACGATGAACTGGCTAAGCTAAAAAATATGAGCTTAGCCCAACTGGCTGCTGCTATTAAAGATAATTTTGAGAGTTTATATAAAGTTACTTTGTAGGTACCTAACGATGGACACAATTTTTACCGGCCAGTAAGCCATCTATGCCCCTTGCCGCCCCTTTATTAAAAAAGCAAAATTTTATTGTAACCATTAGGTAATAATTTAGCATACAAATAATATACCGTTAAACTAACCTTTACAGCCTTTATATATACAATACTATGCACAAATTATACACACAATATTAATTACTACTAAAACACAGCTTAATTAACTGTATTCTTTTGCAATTAATCTTTAAAAACATACAAAAATTATACAAATTTTATGCAAATTTTCCTTGTTTGGTATTGACACTTTTAAAAACTATAGCTACACTTACCCTAAAGAAAAGTCTTATGGCTTTTTAAACATTCTTTATATTTAAGGAGAAGCAAATGAAAAAGTTTTTATTAGTATTTGCCCTTATGGTGGTAGCAAATACAGCTTTTGCTCAAGAAGAAGAAACCAGCCGCTTATCGATTGGTGGACAAATACGTACACGCGCATTTATTAGTCCGGATAGAATTGACTCTGGTTTTAGCCATTTTCCTCACCTATATGTGGGATTCGATTTTAACGAGCACGTAAATGCCTACTTACAGCTTCGTCTTTCGCAAACTCATCTTACACTTGCCTTTATAAGGTATGCTTATGTACAAGCTAACGTATTGGGCTTAGCCGGTATAGATGGACATAGCCTTTACGTTACCGTTGGCCGTACCGACACTGTTACCCGCGATTTTGGTGTACTAACCAACTACAACTTTGGCCAGTATACTAATTACGGTAATGGCTGGACATGGAACCCTAACGGTGGTATTAACTTTAACTTAGGTTTAACTTTTAACCTAGATCCAGCCATTTTCCCGCTTTATATTAACTGGATGAGTAACCTTAATATGAGTGCTGGTGTTGGCGCTGCGGATGCCGATTTTACCCATGGTGGTGTAATGTTTAATGACCCACAAACTGATGATGAAGCTATTAGAAGATGGGTTGGTTTAATAGATATTGGTTTTGCCGGCCTAGATTTAGGTGCTGTAGCTTTAAGCGCTAACCTTTATGGTATAATTAGATTAGATGCCGATATTCACGATTTAACCTACAATACCACTAGGGCTGGTGCCAGTGTTGGTGTAACTGTAAACGATTTACCGGTAAGCCTACGTGTTGGCGCTAACTTTGAAGCAACCTTAGAATATGATATAGCTACCGGTGAAGACCGCAACGGTTTTGCTGTTGGTGCTGGTGTAGCCGTTGGTGTACCCAATGTACTTACCAGTGCCGTAAACTTTGCTGCCTTAATTAGCGAAGATGATTGGCTATCTGCCGGTACTGCCGTTGGAGTTGGTGCCCTTCGTGATGGTACTATGATAGCAGGATTAGATTTTAAATACATCGCATTAGGCTGGTTACAACCTTATGTTTCGGTTGGCGCTTTAGTAGGTACCACCGGTGATGTAGACCGCGAATGGTTTGATAGCGATGTTAATGCTCCTGCCGATAGGTTAGCTTGGGAACTTGGTATACATTTTCCTATCCAAAATATCCCTGTTGGTCGTGTAGATGTTTATATGGCTTGGGCACGCGGCCACTTACTCACTAGCGGTATGAACGACCTATATGGTTTAACCACCGGTGGTTTAGGCGGGTTTGCTTTAGTTGTACGTGCTAGTTTCTAGTATGTAAACTATCAAAATTACTTAAGTTTATTTATACAAACCCGCCTTAAGGCGGGTTTGGTTTATTTAGGTGGCTAGTTTTCATTAAAATTATTAACATAAAAAATTTAGCGGCTAACCCTATCCAATATAAGTTTAAGTAACTGCTTATTATTCATTTTACCACTGGCAAGCTCAAGGCCGATATAGATTATGTCATCATCTGTAAATCCTGCTTTAATATGGTTTAACTCTAAAAGAGTTAGCATAATATAAGTACCCATACGTTTATTACCATCTAAAAAGGGGTGGTTACTCACAATACCATAAGTAATACGTGCAATTTTTTCTATATTTGATGAATATAACTCTTTACCATCAACTGTTTGAAATGCTACAGCCAAAGCAGAAGCTAACAAAGATTCATCTTTAATTCCAACTAAACCGCCTGTTGCATTCATCATCTTTTCATGCAAGCGCTTAATTTGATTAAGCTCTAGCATTATCATTTGGCCAACTCCTCAAAGGCTTTAATATGCTTTGCTAAAATTTGGGCAGCCACCTTTTCTACCTCATCATCATTTGCTATAGTAATTTCTTGATGGCTCTCCAAGCAATATTCCTCTTCATCACTCTTAAAAAAAATATCTTTTTCAAGTACGTCATCTAATTTGCTCATCTTATCCTCCAATATGGTTATAGTATAAACCTCTTTATAAATTTTGTCAAAAAAGCTACTTGGTTTTAAGATAAAAATATGTTATAATCATTAAATGATTAAAGCGCTTTTTCCCGGCAACTTCGACCCGCCAACTTACGGCCACTTTAACATTGTGGCCCGCGCCAGCCGTCTTTTTGATAAGCTTGATGTTGTTATTTCGGTAAATCCCAATAAAACCCCCTTTTTTACCACTCAAGAACGGGTAGAGCTTATGCAAAAATATTGCGCCGAATATAAAAACGTAACGGTTACCCACTGGCAAGGCCTTACCGTAGACTATGCCCGCCATAATAATATTAATATTATTGTGCGCGGCCTGCGCCCGCTCTCCGATTTTGCCTACGAATTTGAGATAGCCAGCATTAACCATCAATTAAATAACGAAGTAGAAACGATGTTTATCCCCACTATTCCTAAATATTCTGTTTTACGCTCGTCTTCTTTAAAAGAGATGGCTTTATTTGGGGCCGAAATTAACAGCTTAGCCCCGCCCGAAATTATTGCTATGGTTAAAGAACGCATTAAAGTAGATAATAACTCATAGTGAATAGGCGATAACTGAAAGAGGGGTACTAACTTCGTCATCATCGGCTTTAGCCGGGCGGATTAAAGTTAAAGCCCCTTCATCGTTATGATAATCGGCCTTAACATAAAGCTTATCTAAAGGCGAATTAAAAATAGCCATTAGCGCCTTCCTTGACAAAAGTTATAAGTTAGTTTAAAATTTTACTAATTTATTGTCAATCACTATAAAGGATTAAAAATATGATTATAGGGATTATCTTGGGAGTAATTGGCGTTATCTTTTTTATAATGATAAATCGTAAGTAAAATATGGACACAGCACGCATATTAGCCATAATTGTATTAGGCTCGTTTAGTATCTCGGCCATAATCGGTTTAACGATATTAATTGTGTTTGTTATACGCAAATTTGGCCTTTTAATAGGCTTAATTATTGGCAGCCCTATCATAGCTTTTGCTATCTTAATAACGATAATCATTTCATTAGGAGGAGTATAAAATGAGCGTAACTTTTGGTAACGAAGTAAGCGGCAAAGCCGGCGATACCGGTATCAGCCGTAAAGTGTTAAGTTACAATAACGATATAATGCTGGTAGAGGTTAGCGTAACGGCCGGTAATCAAGTGGCGGTACATAGCCACCCTCACAAACAGATAAGTTATGTAGCTAAAGGCAGCTTTGAAGTTACCATTAATGACCAAAACTACACCTTAACGGCCGGCGACAGTTTTATGCCCTTGCCTAATGAACCGCACGGGGCCAAAGCTTTAAGCGATGGTATGCTGATTGAATTTTTTAGCCCTATCCGCGAAGATTTTTTGCAATAATTAAAATACCCTCTTTAACAAGCCGGCCGCTTTATACGGCCGGCTATTTTAAATTTTATATAATTCTTGTCTGTTTGGTTTTAGCTTGCCAAACCGGATAGGGCAGCTGCCCATTAAAAATTACTCCTTGGCTGGCAGCTAAGGTAGCGGTAGCTATATCGCCTAACTTTAAAGCTTCGGCTTTAATAGATAGCTCCATCGATTTAAACTCATCGCTGGCTTTGGGCCGCCTAAGCACTTCCGCAAATTTGGCTATCCTTAAACTACAGGCAATAAGTTCGTGGCTTACCTCTTTAAAATCGTAGGCAATCCTCTGTAAGCTCTCCTTATCAATTATTCCTAACTCTAAGGCCAAGCTAAAGCTTTCGTAAAATTGTTGTGCTGTCATTTACAACTTCCTCCCCATTGGCACAAAGATAAAACCTTATTAGCAATAAAAAAAGTTATTTGTTTCCAGTTGACGCTTAATTAACAATTTACCTGCCAACTGTAACCAATTTGTAGCTTTAATTACATACGGGCTTTAGGCAACCTAATTGACTAAGCTTTTAAAAAGCCTTATAATATAAAAGTGGAAGATTTTTACAAAGATGGCCTACATTTTAGCTGCATAACGTGCTCTAACTGCTGTCGCAACGAAGCAGGTTATGTTTTTTTAAGCAAAACCGATTTATTTAACTTAACCGGCCAGCTTAATATTGATGAAGCCGCTTTTCTTAACAATTATTGCCGTACCGTTAATACCTTTGATGAGGTGCAGCTGTCTTTGCTGGAAAAAGATAACCACGACTGCATCTTTTGGAGCGCCGATAGTAAAGATTGTACCGTTTATGCGGCAAGACCGCTGCAATGCCGCCTTTATCCCTTTTGGCCATCTATGCTTAAAGCCGATGTATGGCAAAAAGCAAAAAGCAGCTGTAAGGGGCTAGATAATGGTGAGTTTTATAGCAAAGAACAAATTGAGCTTTTATTAAAACAACGTGAGGCCGAACCATTAATCACCCTGAACAACTAACCACCTTTACTTTGCAGCTTAATAAAGAGCAAGTAATTACCTTATATGCTTTGCTTTGCCAGCAAGAAAAGCTTAATTTGCCCTTAGTAGCTGTCCATAACCAGCTAAGTAATTTAGCCTTTCCCTTATTAACCATTGAGGAAAGCGCCAATCTTAAAAATTTATTAAAGGATAATTAAATATGAAAAAATTTTTACTGCGTTTAGTCATTTTTAGTTTAGCTTTTACCGTAACAATCGCCGCTATTTTAGCTATTAGCGCCTATAACTTTAACCGTCCTACAACCTTAAACAGCGAGGCTAATTTTACGGTAGCCGCTGGGGCTGGGGCCAGTCAAATTGCCATCAATTTGCAAAGTGCCGGTTTAATACGCAACGCCACTTTTTTTCGTATCCATGCTCGTTTTACCGGTAATCAATCACTTTTTAGAGCCGGTAGCTACACCATTCCTGCCGGTTTAACTACCGCCGCTATCTCGCAGCTTTTAGTAGAAGGTGTACCCGATATTCTTTACAGCGTTACCATTCCCGAAGGACGCACCTTAAGGCAAACCGCCAATATTTTATATAACAATGGTTTTATAGCCGATCCGGCCGATTTTATCACCGCCGCCAGCAATCCCGAATTATTGCAACGCTGGCATATTTTAGCCGATACGGCGCAAGGTTTCTTGTTTCCCAGCACCTATCGTATGCCCAAGCCTTACCCGGCCGAACGTATTGCCGAGTTGATGATTCGCACCTTTTATCAGCAACTTGCCACTGTAGCTCCGTGGTGGGATACCCTTACTCTGCAAGAACTTAACTATCGTGTTAATATGGCCGGCCTTGTAGAAAAAGAGTACCGTGTACCCGGCGAAGCTGCTTTGATGGCCAGCGTTTTTTTTAACCGCCTCGAGCGCGGCATAAGGTTGGAAAGCTGCGCCAGTGTGGTTTACGTCATAACCGAAATACTAGGCCGCCCGCACCCTACTCGTCTTTTTTATGTCGACCTTGATATAGACCACCCTTACAATGTTTACCGCAATCATGGCCTGCCGCCTTCACCAATTAGCAGCCCGGGCCTAGTTGCTCTTAATGCCGCCTTTAACCCGGCTACTACCAACTACCTCTTTTTTGTGGTAAACGAGGCGGCCACCGGGATACCCGGCAGTCACCAATTTTCGGAGACTTACGCCCAGCACTTACAAGGCAGAGAAGCTTATATTTTGGCTACCTTTAGCCCACAGTATTAAAGTGGGTTTTTGCTTTTCTACTAATCGGAAGTATCCCTTTAAGCATGAATACTAATTGAATAATAACTCAACACTATTATTTTCTTTATTGTTAAATAGGCGATACTCTGCTTTTATTTTACCGTCTTCCGATATAGCCAGCCTCTATTCTGGCTTTTATTCTTTTATCTGTAGGGTTTTGATAGGGGACGGCCACTTGGTTTTTATAAAATTTATTATCTTTAACTTTTGTCGCATGTAAAATAGAACGATGGGCAGTAGTAAATTTATGCGGGCTATGCCCTACATTCGTATTATATACCCAAACATAATCATTGACATTATAAGAGTTATCATCTAAGTATTTAACTCTTAAATAGGCATTCTGTTTAGGGTAATTCATCATAAACAAATTGCCATCAGGTTTTAACACCCTCATACTCTCTTTAGTTAAAGTTATATACCAATCTATATAATCATTCCACTTTTGGTTATAATTTTTTTCCAGCATAGTTAATACCTACGTTATAATCGGGGGTCGCCATAGACTAAATCGATGCTGTTATCTGGTAATTTTTTTAAGACACTTAGTACATCTTCATTAAAGACTTTGTTGCGAAATTCTTCTAACATTAATTAACCTATAATCTTATATTGGGCACTTTTTAATAATTTTATACTATTGTAATTATTAAAATCATCAAAGCCATAGTTCCAAATAGAGTATATATCGCCACGTTTTTCAAAAAAGAGTAAACTTACTGTTTTTGCCGTATGGTGTTGCCATTGCCTATACGGATAATATAATTGTCTTATAATCGTATTTTTTGTTTTTGAGTTTTTTGCCTCAATTAAGACAACTTGGTTTTTGCCTTCATACCCAGCGTCAACCTCTGTTTGTACACTTTCTATCGTAATTTTTTGATTAAACTCTCCAACAGCAAAATCAAATTTGGGGCTGTATTTTCTGCCACGAATAGTTAGCACCAGTGTATCATCATTCATAAAAGAACGAATTAAACTAGAAGCATAAGCAAAATCGAGGTGCTGCATTTCAGAGTTACCTATTAAAGATGTCTCTAAAGTAAAATCCAGTTTAGATTTATAAATAATAGGTTCAGTAGTTATTTCTGGTATATCTACATACCCTTCCCCTTGTAAAATAGCATACGTCCCATTTTTTACAGGAAGTAAGAAAAGGTTATTTTTGATGAAAACTTCAGGACGGTCTTCACGTGTATCTTGTTTGCAAAGAACACGCACCTCCCGCTCATTAGTGGTGGTAAAATGGGCGGTAGCTCTTTTAATATCTTCCGCACTTAAAATATAAGGTTTTTCAGTGAAATCATGCTGGGTTATGCTATATTTATCAAATATCGCTTGCCATGGTTTGTGGTTAATCTTTCGCTCCTCTCATAATTTGTAATAAGTAATTCATTTATTTTTCCTCGCCCATCTGCTTTGCAGTTAATAGCTCTGCTGGCAGAAACTTTAAAAAAATTGTAGCCCTTATAAGCTTCTTCAAAAAAACTATCATTAGGGTTAATGTTCGTTGAGTCAGAGTTAGAGAGCATAAGCTTAGCCCCCTGTTCTTTGTCCAGCTTCTTAAAAAAATTGGCTAACTCTAATTGGTTTTTATCTGTAAACTCAAAACCCGTATAGGTGGTAAAGCTTGAAGTAGAAGATAGTGGCCTGTACGGTGGGTCAAAATAGACAAAAGTTTGCTCATTTATATGTGGATAACAATTAAAATACTCTGCATGAATTATCTCTGCATTTTTTAAACACTTAGAAACGGCTTTAATATTAGTAGGGTCATAAATTTTTACCGTTTTATATTTGCCGAATGGTACATTAAATTTACCTTTTTGATTAACTCTAAATAACCCATTAAAACAAGTTTTATTTAAAAAAATAAACTGAGCAGCTCTTAACACCCAATCTTTCGATATATTTTTGTAATCTATTTCGGGCTTGCTTTCGTTAAAATCTTTGCGAATAGAGAGAAAAAGCGTATTTCTTTCTTCTGTAGGTGTTTCATCGTAACGCTTTTGATAAGCTTCTAAAATTTTTAATAAATCGTTAGCTCTTTTTTGCACAACATTATAGGTTAAAATAAGGTCTTGGTTTAAATCATAAAGATAAGCTTGCTTTATCTTATACTTCACTGAAAGAGCAAAATATAATGCCCCACCACCAAGAAATGGCTCTACGTAACAATTTATCATGCCATTTTCTAATTGGTACGGGTAATACTCTTCAAACTGTTTTAAAAGCCGTCCTTTACCGCCCGCCCACTTTAAAACAGGACGGGCAATAGTAGGTTGTTCAAATAAAAGCGCCGCGCTCATTCCATCTTACTCGTTAAACCCACGCACATATTCATCTATCTGCATAGCGGTAATTTTGGCCTGCTGCATAGCTTCTACCACAGTTTTGGCCCCAGTAGCCACATCGCCGGCGGCAAAAACACCTGCACGGCTGGTCTGCCCACCCTCTGCTACCTGCACTAAGCCTTTTTTATCTACACCAATACCTTTAGTGCTATCCACAATAAAACTACGCGGCCCCTGACTAATAGCTATAATAACCGAATCGGCTTTTACCAAATAATCGCTGCCCGGAATATCATTAACGGCCAGTACTTTACCCTCTTCGTCTTCAATAGTCTCTGTTTTAATAAACATAACACCTTCATCGGTAATCTTTAACGGACGATGACAATCATTTAAGGTAGCTCCCTCCGTAAGAGCATGCTCTATTTCACTCTTAGTAGATTTAAGATGTTTAGCGGCCGACCTTACATAAAGACCCACTTCACGGCTGCCTTGCCTAAGCGCCGTACGCGCCACGTCAACGGCCGAATTGCCTGCGCCAATAATTACCACTCGGTTACCAAGCGAAAAACTCTCAGGATTTTTTAAATAGTTAATGGCAAAATGGACATGCCCTAAACTTTCACCCTCTATACCTAAAGTGATGGGCCGCCACACACCTGTACCCATAAAAATAGCTTTATAACCATCTCTAAATAAATCATCAACGGTTAAGCCACCTACACCCACCACTACGTTAAAACGTATCTTTATCCCCATCTCTATTAAGCGCTTATGGTAATAAGCTAAAATATCTTTAGGCAACCTAAAAGAAGGAATACCATATTGCAAAATCCCGCCAATTTTTTCATGCGCCTCAAAAATGGTAACTCTGTAGCCCATTTCGGCCAATTTTATGGCAATAGTTAGCCCGGCCGGGCCGCTGCCAATAATAGCAATAAGCGGCCCTGTATTTTGGGGACGAACCTTAACAGGTAAATTAATATAAAAAGAAGAAATATAATGCTCGATACTGCCAAAATGCACGGTATTACCTTTACGTGCTAAAACACAGCTGCCTTCGCATTGTTTTTCGTGGTTACAAACAAGGCCGCACACCATAGAAAGAGGGTTATTCTCAAAAAGCACTCTCCCCGCTTCTTCTATCTTATGGTCTTGTAAGAGGTTAATCACCTCTGGAATGGCCGTATTGGCTGGACAACCCTTTTTACAAAGCGGTTTACCACATTGCAGACAACGTTTTGCCTCCTCGATAACATCAAAATCCATAAATAACCTCCTTTAATATTTTTTATTACAGTTTTACCTTAAAAAAGATGCCAACCGGCTTATAGCCTTCTAGCCCTAAAAATTAGCCTTAGTTATCTCAATCACATCATATTTATAGCGACGGTCGTTAAGGGTAAAGGCTAAACTTTCACCCATTTTGGCACCCAACAGTTTTTCGGCAAAGGGAGCTAAGTAACTAAGAATTTTTTTATCGGGATTGCTCTCCCATGGGCCAAGTATGGTATACACCTCTTTTTTTTTACCGCCGGTAATTTGCAGGGTTACCACCGTACCAAACGATACCTGTTTGGTATCCACATTAGCTTCTTCAAAAATACGCAGGTTACCTAAATCTTTTTGCAACCTGCCTACCTCTTGCTGCAACTGCTCTTGACGCTCTTTACCAAAAATATACTCGGCATTTTCCTTAAGGTCGCCCTTCTTAATGGCTTCGCCAATCTCGGCCGAGTTTTTAGGAATTTCCACTTCGGTAAGGTTTTTAAGCTCGGCCGATTTCTCTAAGTAACTCTTTTCGGTAGCCCAAACGGGGCCGGCCGCTCGGCTGCTGCTCTTAGCGGCTTCGCTCTTTTGCCTAATAGTAGTTTTAACTAATTTTAAATTGGGGTGCTTATCTTTAATTTGGTTGGCAAGTTCATTAAGATAGTTACCATCTATCTCATTAACATCACTTAATAAACCATAAAGGCGGTTGGCTAATTCTTCATCACCTTCTTCTATCACCGTATAAAGCAGGCCGTTTTTAAATAAAATAGTAAGCAGCTGGCGATAATACCGTTTACTGCCGGCTAAATCGCGCTTTTGGGTTACATTACGCGCCGTAATATCTAGCAGATGGATTAAATTGATAGCTACTTTTTCTAGCTTAATTTCATATCTATCCTCGCTATTATGCACATGCTCGGCTAACCAAAAAAACGGCTCGTAAGATAAACGATAACGCTCTGTAATAAGGCTAAAAGCTTTTTTTATTTCCTCATTACGGCCTACTCGTTTTAATTCGTTAATAATGGTAGCGCTTGGGTACTGCGGCAATAACATAATAAATAATTCTTGCCAATTATCTAAATTACGCAAGACTAATTGTAAAAAATCTTCTTTTAAATTAACACTTTCCAGCTTAGCAAAGGTGGCTTCAATATCGTCAATATCACTGCACAAATCGTTAAAACTATAAGGCAAGGTTACACTAACCACCGTAGTTTTTAATAATTTTTGTACTAATAAATAACTGGCTACCACCTGTTCGCTGGTAATAGGAGCTTTTAAGTAGTTAAAAAAGTAATTAAACATATCATCAAAATATTCGTTACCGGCTTCAGCGGCCTGTAAAAACTCTTCGAGGATAATAATGCGTTTAAAGAAGTTAGTTTCTGATTTAAAGTTGTTAGAGAGTTTTTCTTCCAGCGAAGCCGGGCTGGTACGCAAGGTAAAACTATCCCCTTTGCTGGCCACATTACCAAACTCGCTATCGGTTTTAAGTATCTTACGGGCTTCACTGCTAAAGCTGCTCCATTCGCTATTCGAGAGTATGCCTTCGCTGTCGGTAGGCGAAAGCTCGGCTTTAACCTTTTTCATATCGCTTTTACCCTCAAAGCTGGCGGCAATTACTTTTAAAGCTAAGGCCGGATTCTTCTTAAAGCGTTCGCGTAATTTATCACGCGGTACGGTAGCCTTTAATACCCAAATATGGTTATCGTCTAAACTTAATAACGAACTTACTGCCATTTCAAAGCTCATGGTATGGCCGCGCTTTTTGGCAAAATCGATAATAACATTGTCTTCGGCCATTTCTTTAATGCGGCCTACCCCCCAAGTGCGATGGTAAACAAAGCGGTTTTTATCTAATTTAATATGTTTTTCAAAACTATCAATCGCCTCTTGCACCGGCTTCCAATTTTGAGCTAAATTAGAAATAGCCAAACACTCTTCATAACGTTTACTATCTTTATATTTTTCGCGGTAACATTCGATAAGTAATTTACGCGAGCCGCTATCTTTAGAGTTAAAGTTAAGTAATTTTTTTAAGGTAGTTATAGCTAAATCCCACTTCCCTTGCTCTTTGTAGTGGTTAAGCAATAGTTTTTGCAATTCTATAACCTTAGCTGGCTCCATAGTTTTTTCGGCCTTTAAAATAAGCGAGTTAAATAAGTCATCACTATCGGCGCAATAAACTAACAATTTTTGCCATACTTCGTATAGGCCGGCAAAAAGCTTACGGTTAATATAACGGTAGCTGGCTTTTTTATAGTAAGAAACCGCCTCATCGGTGTTACCTTTAGCTTCGTAATAACGGGCCAGCTCGGTTACCAGCTCGGTATCTTCGTAATCAAGCTTAGCAAGCCTCTCTAAGGTAAGATAACGCGCCGGCTCGTTATCTTGTTTTTCGTAACTTTTGGCTAAAGCCCTTAACACTACCTTATTTTCACCGCTCTTTAACATTTTTTGAGCAATGTACTCTACAATCAGCCATTTATTTGCTTCGCTAAATTTGGCTATTAAAGTTAAAAGGTCGGCATCTTCAAGTTGATCTCGCTCCCAAGCTATTATCCCGGAGAGATACATAGCCAGTACGCTGCTTTTATTTTCGCCAATTTTTTCATCACATAAAGCCTTTACTTCGGCCGCTTTACCGGTAGTATAAGCTTCGTTAAGTAATAGCTCAAAGCTTTCAAATTGCTGCACAGTACAATCAAGCAAAGCTTGGCGTGTCCACATCTCTTCGGTTAAAATACCATTAATGCGCTCTAACAAGGTATCCGACATTATAAATCTCCAGTTTTTAATTTATATACGATAATCTTTATATATACGTTCGTCAATAAAACGAATCTCTAATAAAGCTTTTTTAATGTACTCTTCGGCCATCGTTTTATCATCAAGGACGGCCCGATGATAATCGATAAACCAAAACAAGCGGTAAAGCAACAGCGGCTTAGCTTTTTTAGATGCTTTTTCGGTATACTCGGTACGCAGCAAGTGGATATTTTGATTAAGCTTTTGGTACTCCATTGGCTTAAGCTCGCGCGCCACCCTAAACACCCCCCACACTACTCCATAAACGGCCATCCATTCATTTAAAAACTCGCTCTCTAACCCTAAAGCTTTGACCCGCTCTTTTAAATTTAAAATTAACGAAGACTCCAGCAATGCTAAATCTATCTCGCCGGCATCGTGGTAAAAAGCCTCTCTAAATAAAACTTTAGCTTTATCTTCTTCATCTATAATGGCATAACAGTCGGCAAGCTCGGCTAAAGCCTGCGAACTAACCTTTTGCATAGCTACCGCATCGCTGTAGGCATTAATAGCCATATCATACTCGCCTTTAATTTTATAGGCCCGCCCTAATTTAAGGTAAAGCTCAAAGCTATCGGCCAATTTAAGCTGCCGCTCGTATTCGCTAACTATCTGGGCAAAAACATAACTTTTTATACAAAAAATTGCTCTGTCTACATCGGTATCTAAGCGCTTTACTACAATTTTAATAAACGCTTGCCAGCTTTCCATTAAAAAATCGCCGCGAACATTCGCTTCTTTAAAGTTGTATTGACGCTTTTTTTCCAGCCAAAAATCGGCGCATTTTTGAATAGCCAGCGGTAAGCTGCTATTAAGGTCCATAAAAGCCGCTCGTTTAGCTAATAAAGTTACACGTTCAAAGTTACCCGCTCGCAGTAAAGTGTAACTTTCATCGATAAGTTCACCTAAGCCGGCTGTTTTAGCTATGGGTAATTCTGGCTCGGTATCTTTAGCGGGCTCATTTAGTAAGGCCGAAAAGTCGATATTACTTAAAGGACGGTTATCGGCTTTAGGCGGCACTTCTTCTAATTTTTTTTTGCCCTTTAACATAAGTTACTACTCCATACTTATTTTAAACAAAAACTAAATATAAGTAAACCATTTGCCGTAAAATATTAAAGAGCAAAGGCTGCTATCTTCCATAATAAAGGGAAACTGCCCTTTATTGCAAGTAGGGAAGCCCTGCTTTTTGACAATATTTTAACTATTTTTGTTTTTACTCTCTACCTAAAAGAAAAAATGAAAGCATTACTTTTACCCTTTACCTTAAGCCTTTATGTTACCCTTGCCGTTTATTTAATTATAAACTTAATTTACGGCAACTTTGGCTTAACTAACTATAATTTATTAGCCGCAGATTACAACTTACTTACCGTTAATCACAACGAATTAATACAGCTGCAAACTACTCTCATAGAACATCACCGTCAATTAGAACAAGGAGATGAGGCTTTAATTTTAGCTGCACGCAGCGTAGGGTTTTTCCAAGAGGGTGAAGAACGTATTATTGTACCCAATTTAAGGCGTATGGAAGATTTTGAAATAGGCCGCACCATTCACCTAGAGCTAAATAACACCAACCAGCTGCCGCCGCGTTGGCTGTACCTTATTGTCTTTACTTTAGTTTTTAGCCTGTTTTGTTTTGTTGTGCCGCTGCGGCCGTAATAATTTATGGATATTATTAAATATGACTTATCAACTTACCCCACCTGCCAAAATTAATCTGCACCTAGAGGTACTCAACAAACGGTCAGATGGTTACCATAACCTACGCTCCATCTTTCTTAAAATTGCTTTAAGAGATTGGCTTAGCATTACCATTCATAATAGGCCTACCGCCAAACCAACCTATCAATTAATAAGCAAAACAAAATTTCCTTTAAATAATGATTTACTTTATAAAGCCTACCGGCTTTACCAAAACTTAAGCGGCTTAAATTTTAACCTTAAGGTAAAACTTACCAAATATATTCCTATGCAAGCTGGACTGGGCGGTGGTAGCAGCGATGCAGCCAGTTTACTGCTTTGCTTAAATAAACACTTTAACCAAGTTGATGACTATACTTTATTGCAGCAATCTGCTCAGTTAGGGGCCGATGTGCCCTTTTTTATGCAACCGGCCAATGCTTGTTTAGTAGAAGGTTTGGGTGAGATAGTTACCCCGTTAAATAAGCCGGTAGAGCCGCTTTATGTAGTTATAGCCAAACCCGCTTTAGGTATGGCCACCGGCCCTAGCTTTGGGCTATTAGGAAGAACACAAGATTATAAAGCCAAAATGAGCAAAGAGTTATTAACTGAAGCATGGCAAAACCAAAATTTTAGCCCGCTTTTTAATAGCTTTGATATATTAAGCAACAGCTATCCTTACATTAATAACTATAAACAAATATTTAATGGTTACGGCTCGTTATATACAGCTCTTTCGGGCAGCGGCAGTAGTGTGCTTGCTCTTTTTAATAAAAAAGAGCAAGCAAAGGCAGCTCATTCAGTTATTCGCCCACTGGCTCATATTAGTTACTTAGGCTTATGCTTAAATTAAATTACTTTTACTTTTGTTGCAGAGAGCATTTTTTTATATTATACTCATGATATGTCTAAAAAATTTCGCATTACCGATAAATACGTTATTGGAAAATACCCAATGTTTTACCATATCGTCCGCCTTATGCCCGATGCCGAAATGCTTATCTCTGACGGTAACACTCCTAGCAGCCAATTATTTGATTCGCTCTCTGTGGGTACAATCTTAAAAGTAAACCCACCCAAAAACTACACCAAACTATTTAGCCATTATTACCATGCAAACAATAGCGATGAATTTTTCCAAGAATTATCTTTGGAAAGGCTAAAGGTTTTAAAATATATAAATGTTCACCAATAAAAGCGACTCTACAACCCATTTGTTAATTAACGTAAATTATTTAAAATAATTAAATGCCATTAATTATACCTTCGGCGTACTCTTTATCTTCTTGCTCCAATTTAGTAGTAGCTTCCAGCCCCTTTTGCTTATGCAGTAACATATTAATGTTATCACCCAACAAAGCGTAAGCACGGGCACAAGCCTCGTGGCCAAAGGCTACATCTAAAGCTTCAAGATTATTACTTAAAGCTATTTCCAAAGATTTTTGGCCATAGAGCAAAGCCAGCTCGCTCTCTTTTAACATGGCATAGGCCCGCGAGATTAGCCAATCGCCCCGAGCAAAGTTAGCCGGATGGCCAACAAACCCCCATAAATACCGGCTGGCATGAGCTTTATTAAGCATTTCGGCATTGTCATCGGCATTACGTTCGGCTTTATCAAATAAATCCCACGTTTCATTAAAAAGCCTTATCGCTTCTTTTTTAATATCAAGTTTCATAACGTCCTCTATTTTTTATCCAGCCATTTTACAGCAGCTTCTGCCACCAGCTTTAAGTTATCAGGCTCAAAGGGAGTTGGTAAACCGGCATCTTTAATTAAATCGACAAAAGTTTTGGTGCCGGCAAAGCCCACAAAACGCCTGTATTTAGCCCAAGCTGCTTTATTATCTTGCTGGTTTTCGGCCCAAAACGATAACGCCATAATTTGCGCTAGGCAGTAATCGATATAATAAAAGGGCATACCATAAATGTGCAGCTGGTTCTGCCAGCGGCGCCCCTCTGTGTAAAATGTTACTTCATCAAGGTTAAGGTAAGGGCGATACTTGGCCTCTAACTTTAGCCACAGTTCATTACGTTCTTTCGGGCTCATTTCAGGCCTTTCGTAAATATGGTGCTGAAATTCGTCAACCATTGTGCCGTAAGGAATAAAAGTTAGAGCGCTACTTAAGTGACTATGATAATATTTTGAGGTTTGCTCGCCAAAGAATCCTTCCATCCACGGCCAAGTAAAAAACTCCATACTCATCGAGTGAACCTCTGCCGTCTCCATCGAGTATTCTTTTAGGGCCGAAGGGTAAATATCGCGCGCTAAATAATCGGCAAAGGCATGACCGGCCTCGTGAGTAAGCACATCAATATCACCCGAAGTGCCATTAAAGTTGGCAAAAATAAAGGGCGATTTATAAAGAGGAATACCGGCGCAATAACCACCGGCAGCTTTACCGGGCCGCGTCAGGACATCAAATAAATCGTTTGTCAACATAAAATCGATAAACTCGGCAGTTTCGGACGAAAGCTCATGGTACATCTTTTGGCCATGCTTAAAGATGTCATCGGGTGTGCCCATCGGTTTAGCGTTACCATCGGGATATTCAAAGGGGTCGTCATAAATCTTTAGGCTATCAAGACCAATGCGCGCGGCCTGCTCAGTCTTTAACCGCTGCGCCAACGGTACAATATACTTAACGACACCCTCACGAAATTTAGCCACCGTAGTTTCATCGTAGCAGTTGCGTTGCATACGGTAGTAACCCAGCTGCGTAAAATTTTTATAACCAAGCTTTTTAGCTATACCGGTGCGCACCTTAACTAAATCATCAAAAATTTTGTCAAATTTTTCGGCACGTTCCATAAACCAAGCCGATTGCGCCGCAAGCGAAGCCTTACGTATAGCCCTGTCGGGGTTTTCACTGTAAGGCCTAAGCTGAGCCAGTGTAAGTTTTTTACCGTCAAAATCGATTTGGGCAGAGGCAATAAGTTTATCGTATTCACTTACCAGCCTGTTTTCCTCCTGCAACCCCTCAATAATTTCGGGGCTAAAAGTTTTAAGCTGCATTTCGGCGTTTACAAACATCAAAGTTCCCCATTCAGCTTCCATCGCTGCACGAAAGGGCGAAGCCAGCATAGCCTTGGTAAAATCTTGTTGTACAGCCTGAAGTTTTGGCCCTACTTCATCGATATAATTTTTTTCGCTATCGTAAAAGCTATCGGTAGTATCCAGAGTATTCCTAATGTAAGCAATTTGAAACAGAGAGTAAATTTGCTTGGAATATTCATCGTATTCTTTATAAGCAGCAAAACATTCTTCTTTAGTGGTAGCCTGCGTAAATTTTTTTAAAATGACAGAAAGCTGCGCATTAACTTCGGCAAAGTTGGGCCTTGTATAAGGCATTTGGGCAAATTTCATTGTTTTTCTCCTGTTAATTTTTAATTTTAGCACGGCTTATGCGGTAAGTCAAATTATTTTTAAAAATAGCTGCTTTTTAGGAGTAAGAAGAGTAATGTTTATTAATCTTCAAACAAATTAAGGATAACGGGGGCAGCAATAGCGGCTTCGTCCTCTTCACCGTTATCATCTTGCTGAGTAAAAGTCGCCGGTAAATTTTTTTTAACCGGTAAACGATAGGTTTTTCTCAGCTTTTCTACTTGATAAACCATATTTTTGGGGTTTTCCGTTAATTTTTTAAACGCCTCTTTATAAGCATCTTGCGCTTTAGTTAAACTAACTTCAATTTTAACCATTTCTTCGGCAAAGCCGGCGAATTTATCGTACAGCTTAATGCCCAATTCGGCAATTTTTTCGCTCTCTTTAGTTTTTTTATAGTTAGCAATCCCGTAAGAAATGGTTTTAAGTAAAGCAAATAAATTTAGCGAACTAACTAACACAATTTTTTTACTCCATGCAAAGTCGTGCAAACTGTAATCTTTACTAATAGCTAAACTATAAGCGCTTTCTATGGGCATAAACATAATGGTAAACTCGGGACTATCCAATTTATAGCCATCTAATTTGTAACTGGCGTGGTAATCTTTGCTGCTTAAATTATTTATTTGCTCTTTTACCGATTTAATAAACTGGTTTAAATAATCGGCTTGGTCGCGCTCACTGTTACTGTTAATATATTGTTCATAATAAAGCAAATTTACTTTAGAGTCTATCACAATATGTTTATCTTCCGGCAATTTAATAATGACATCGGGACGCTGGGTTTTATTATCCTCGTTTTTGACATCGGCCTGCAAAATATAATCAACATTTTTATCTAAGCCGCTTACCTCGAGTATTCTTTGCAGCTGCATTTCACCCCAGTTACCTTGCTGCTTATTATCGCCTTTTAAGGCTTTGGCCAAATTTTCGGCTTGGCTGCCTAATTCTTTGTGGCGTTCGGCCAGCAACTCTATCTCTTTTTTTAAAGAAACCCGCTCTTGCCCCTCTTTAACATAAACGTCATCAACTTTCTTATGAAATTCATTAAGTTTTTCCTTAAAGGGGCTAATAACTTCGCTTAACCTTGCCTTATTATGTTCGCTCAGTTTATTGGCGCTATCTTCTAATACTTGACGGGCTAAATTTTCAAATTGTTCTTTAATTTGCTGTTCTTTTTTAATGAGTTCGGCTTCGCGCGTTTTCACCTTAGCTAATTCTATCTCACTGTGTAGTTTATAGCTGGCCATACTAGTGGCTTCGGTTTTTAAAGTTAAGGCCAGCTCTTTAAGCTCGGCCTTTAAAGCCAAATTATCGGCCAACAAAGCTTTTTCTTTGGCCTCACTTACGGCTATTTTAGTGAACTGTACCGTATAATCGGCCTTTAACTGGGTAAGTTCTGCGTTGCTTTGGATTAGTTCAGCTTTAGAAAATTTAATAGCCTTATAGCTTTGCCATATCTTTAAGGGCAACAACAAAACCGTTAAGGCTAAAACTGCTAAAATAATAATTAGTAATAAAAACATCTTTAGGTAATTATCTAATTTCTAAACCAACTTTAAAATTAACAAAGTGGTACGGTTTAAAAAGCATTTCGCTATCGCTAAACCTGACTAAAGGGCTGGCCTGTCCGCCCTCTAAAACCACCGAAAGAGCCCCTAAGACGAAGATAACCCCGGCGTTTACCCGCCGGTAAAGGCCGCTATCGCTATTAAAAATAAAAGCAGCCCTACTATGCGGCGTGCCCTCTTGCCCCACATAATAAAAACCAACATTGTAACTCATAAAAGGAGCAAAATGCAGCCCGCCCATACGCAGCGGCCAACGTGCGCCCAACCCGGTACCCACCGCATGTGTGCTTATTTCCACCTCATTGGCCCAGTGCAGATAAAAGTTATAATCGACCACATGGTAAAAAAAGCGAAAGGCTCTGGCATTAAAAAAAGTACTGTAAGCCATATCAAAACCAATATCAAAGTTAAAACGATTAACAGCCTCGTCCATATTATGGTTATGGTGATGATAGTTATCATGCGGGTTGCCCGTTAAATATTGATTAAGCCCTATCCGCGTCCAAAACCCGGCGTTAAAACGCTCGGAAATACCAAAAAACCTTTCGTCTGTTGTTTGGCGGTTATGCCTATTTTGGCCATAAGCATTAAAAGCCAAAGTTACCAGCAAAAATAATAAGACTATTTTTTTCATTAATTAATCATAAGCTATAAATGACTATAAGTCAAGAGACATAAATCTTTTTTACTGCCTGCCGGCAGCTCGCCTATGTTTACATAGTAAAAATCTATGTTATAACATATATCAAAAAATATTAGCCGCCAAAACCACTAGCAAAAAGGAATTAAAAAGGCTACCCCACTGGGTAGCCATAAAAAATTATATAGTTATTATAAAAGCCGGTAACTAGGCCCTTCTAATAACATGCACCTTAATTTCGAGGCGGCCATCGCGTTTACGGTCTACCTCGCCGCTAATTTCTACCAAATCGTTACTGCCTACAGTTAAACGGCCCCAATATTTATCGCTAATTTTTACCGTCATTTCGCCTGACGAATCGCGGAAAATATAGTGCTGGCGGTCTATCTGCTGCACAACATTACCAACCAAAGTAATGCGGCTTTTATGCGCCATACCTTGCGCTACCTGAACGGTAGTTACCTGCATAACCGTTCTTACCGCAGGACCGGTAAAGCCCTGAGCACTTAAAACACCGCTTAGCAATAGCGCTAAGCCCAATAAGAATAGTTTTTTCATCAACTAGCCCTCCATTTTAAAAACACTTTATATCTCTAGTTTTAACCAATATATTAAAACCACTTACAACATTATAAACCGCAGAAAACACCTTGTCAAGATGTTATAATGCGAAAAAGCAATTATCTATGGTATATTATAATTTTAGCTAATCTCCTAAAGCCAACAATAGCACTATAGCCTATAAAAAATATTATGTCAAGATGTTATAATACCAAATGGTAATTTATTTACCATATACTCATTATTTAGCTGTTTTTAAGCCTTTTAATTTTGCACTAGTTTAAGCATATTTTTGCCGCAAATAGTTACTAAATTTTGAGCCAACTCTTCAAAAAAAGCTTTATCTTCGCTGCTAAAGCGGTTTAAAATGGGGCTATCTATATCAAGCACCCCAAGCGGTTGGTCGTTTAAAAAAAGCGGCACCACAATTTCGCTTTGGCTGCGACTATCACAAGCAATGTGGCCCTCAAAATCATGCACGTTAGGTACCACCAAAGTTTGCTTTTGGGCTAAAGCGCCGCCGCAAACTCCTTTGCCATAAGCAATAACGGTGCAAGCTACCTGCCCGTTAAAAGGGCCGAGCACCAATTTTTCGCCGGTCCATAAATAAAAACCGGCCCAATTTAAATTATCAAAGTTATGATAAATAAAACTGCTTACATTGGCTAAGCCGGCGATAGTTAAGGCCGGCTCACCATCTAACAAAGCAATGGCTTGCTGTAATTTTAGATTACTCATTTTTAAACTATAACATACATCACCACAGAGAGCAAGGCAAAACTTTTAATTAATCACCGGGAAATCAGTAAAAAAGGTAATTTATCTGCCTTAATATAAACTAAACGCAAAATAGGGCCAATAATAATTACCCCCATAAAAGGCCCTATCTTAAAACCGGTACCCAATAATAAAGCTACTGCATAAAAAATAGCCTCGCACAGCATACGCGCCCGTGCCAAACCAAGCTTTTTAAAGCGGCCATATAAAGCAAAAACTAAGGCCGTATAACTATCCTTGCCGCTGTAACTTAAAGCCACTAAAGCGGCCCCAGCGCCAATTAAAGTTAAGCCAACTAACATAAGGAGAAAATTTATAAGGGCAAGATTACTTGCAGGCGCAAATTTAAAGGCCATTTCAGTAAATAAGGCCGTAAAAAAGGGGTTAATAATAGTGGATAACCCCAGCTGCTTTTTGTCTATAATAAATACAATGGCCGTCATCACTAACATAACCGCCAATGCACTTTGACCAAAGTTTAGAGGCAGGTGCAGGCTGACGCCTTCGTACAAAAAGCCCATGGCATCGGCACCATAGCCGCTGCCGGCGGCCAATCCAATGCCCAAGCCAATAATTATGGCCCCTAAGATGGATAAGCCGAAGCGGTATATTTTAATTCTATTTATTTTTAACAAATTTAATATTCTTACCTTTTAACAAAACGAGGTAATGTCTCCATTACCTCGTCGCTACGCGCCACCCCTTCGCCAGCGAAGGGGTATTAATAATATCTTTTATTTATGCACTAATTATGCTCCGCCTACACGGTAAGCAATATAGCGGGTAATCTCTAAACCGCTATCGGTAACTTTAGCTACTTCGGCGGTTTTTTTGGCAATGGTTAAAGCCGGTTCTTTGACAAAACTTTGCTCAAACAAAATAATTTCGGCCAGTTGTTTATCAATTTTGCCTTTAATAATATTTTTGGCAATATTTTCGGGCTTGCCTTTAACATCTTCTTCGGCCTTTTTGGTAATAATTTCGCTAATTTCGGCTAAATAAGCTGCGTCCACGCTATCGCGGTTTAAATAAAGCGGGCTCATTGCCGCTACATGCATCGCTACATCACGCAGGTAAGCTTTAACACTGTCATCGTGTTTGCCGGTTTTACCAAGCACCACCACACCAATCATACCATCGTTGTGCGAGTAATAAGCGTGTATCGTATTATTATCAAGGTTTACCGTCTCAAAACGTTTAATTTCAAACCGTTCCTTTAAAACAATAACTTCTTCGTCTACCAACGTTTTTAGCTCATCGGTTACGGCGGCTAAATTTTTTTCTAGGATAATTTGGCATAGCTTGTTGCCAAGTGCAATAAAACGTTCATTTTTAGAGACAAAATCGGTTTCGCAGGCCAGCTCGAGGATAACCAATTTATCACCTTGCACCAAACTAAAAACTTTACCTTCGTTACTGGCACGGTCGGCACGTTTGGCAGCGTTAGCTAAACCTTTTTCTTTTAAAATTTTTTCGGCTTTAGCAAAGTCGCCGTCGGCATCTTGTAAAGCTTTTTTACAGTCGGTCATACCGGCCATTGTTTTTTCGCGCAGTTCTTTAACCATTTGCGGAGTTATAGCAGCCATTATTCGTCTTCCTCCATATTGCTTACGGCATATTTTTCGGCGTAATCTTCGCGGTCTTTATTAATTACCGCTTCATCAAGGCCGCCTTCTTCATCAAGGCTTTCAATTACTTGTAAGCCAATTTCGTTATCGGCCTCCAGCACGGCATTAGCGATGGTTTGAGTAAATAAAGTGATGGCACGGATAGCGTCATCGTTGCCGGGAATAGGATAAGTTACACCGCCGGGATTACTGTTGGTGTCTACCACCGCCACTACCGGGATTTTCATACGGTTAGCTTCGGCAATAGCGATGGCCTCTTTACGGGTATCAATTACAAAGATGATACCGGGCAGCTCTTTCATATCTTTAATGCCACCTAAGTTTTTTTCCAGCTTAGCTTTTTCTTTTTGGAGCTTGGTTACTTCTTTTTTAGTAAGCATACTAAAAGTGCCGTCAACTTCCATCTTCTCCAATTTTTTAAGACGCTGCAAACTTTTTTTAATGGTGCTAAAGTTGCTAAGCATACCGCCCAGCCAGCGGTTATTAATATAAAACATACCGCAGCGTTCGGCTTCTTTTTTAACGGCCTCTTGCGCTTGCTTTTTGGTGCCCACAAAGAGCACGGTTTTGCCGCGGCTAACCTCTTTACGCACTGCTTCGTAGGCATCTTTAATGCTCACGATGGTTTTTTGTAAATCGATGATATGCACCCCGTTGCGTTCGGCGAAGATGTACTTCTTCATACGTGGGTCCCAACGTTTTACTTGGTGGCCAAAGTGGACGCCACTTTCAAGCAAATTTTTCATGGTTACTACAGCCATGATAGCTCCTTGCCCCGCTTACAGTTTATAACCTTTTTATTCCCAAAAAGGTGGCGGGTTTAGTCTCATCGTATTTAACCTTTGTTAAATACGATGGAAAATTTTGGGCATAACTATGCCCGAGAGTTTTAGTTCTCTGCAAAGAAGTTTAACCCAAAAAACAATTAATTGCAAGAGTGTTAATTAACAAATTGAGCGCAAAAATAGCTGGCACATAAAGGCGCCAACCTAAAACAGTCAACTACTTATAACGCTTTTTACGCCCTACAGCACTCATAAGTTATTATTTTATTTAAAAGTAAAAAAGCATTATAAGTAGTTGACTGCTTTAAGGAATGATGATAATATAGACTTAAAGGAGGATAATTTAGATACGGCACCGAAAATATTACTATTCCAAAGGGGAATAATATTTCTGGAAACTTTTACCTTACCGATTTAAGAAACTTTTCAGATGATAGAGTTTCCATTATGCAAGATGGTACTATATTTACATTTAGCAACAAATAATTTACTTAAGGAGTTTATTTATGAAGATAAAAATTACAATGACTATTTTAATGCTTTTAATAGTTACTTCGGCAAATGCGCAAACAACCGCTTCGCGCGTAAATGAGGCAATAAGGATATTTAGAGAATATAACCTTAATGTACCTGCCAGTGTTCGTATAACAAGTGAAAATAGGCCATGGCAAAGGCAATTAGAGCTTATTTTAAGCCCTAGAAATGCCAGTATGTATCCTAATATTAAAAGGGATTTTCTTTCTTTTAGTGGACTTTCTTCATTACCAAGTTATGCGCAAGTTCTTGCTAATCAAAACTGGTTGAATTGGTGGCAGAGAGAAATTATGAACCCAAGTCGTGGATTGGACCATGTTACTGGTAGAGCAGTTGATGTCTCTGTAAGGGATTTAACTGTTGAACAAAGAAGAAATTTTGAGCAGATTTTAAGTAATATGGGCATTCGGGTTACCTACGAAGATTATCGTGCCGATGAAACTGTAATTGTTCATAACATTAGTCAAGCAACACTCTTTCACTGTGTTTACTAAATAGTAACCTGCCTCAACCTTTCAAAGCTCGCCCAACCAAAGCGGGCTTTTATTTACCTTTAAGTTATGTTACCATCACTACATGATAAAATCTTTCAACTGCCCTTCTACCAAACAAATTTATGATGGAAATATAGCTAAAAAATTCCCAGCTGAAATACAAAGCCGCGCCAGACGTAAACTTGATATGCTGGATGCCGCCGAAATCCTCGAAGATTTGCGTGTGCCACCATCTAACCGTTTAGAAAAATTACTAGGAAATCGTAGCGGGCAGTATAGTATAAGAATAAATGATAAATACCGCCTTTGTTTTGAATGGATTAACAACGAGGCCCAAAATGTCGAAATTGTGGATTACCATTAAACGTTTATTTATAAAGCCTTGACTTTACGCATTACATAATATATAATATAACTTAAGCGGAGGTATAAAAGATGGCAGAACGTATTAAACTCGACCATATTGGCCTAATTTTACAGGAAGAGTTTATGGAGCCATTTGGGTTATCGATGAACGCTTTAGCTAAGGCCATTATGGTACCACCTAATCGTATACATAGTATTGTACACGGCTTACGGCGCATGAGCGCCGATACCGATTTACGTTTAAGCCATTATTTTGGCTTATCACAAGGCTTTTTTTTACGCATTCAAAATAGATATGATATGACGATGGCTCTACGTGAGTTAGATGATAAAATAAAGCAAATTATTCCTATTGAACATACCTCTACTACCAGCAAAATACCGGTATTAGATGAATAAAGTTTTTACAAACCGCTGTAATACCCCGCCCTGAAGGGCGGGGTATTAGACCCTCTGCTACGCAATAAGATATTAGTCAAGGAGATGTCAATACCCTTGACTTCATAATACTATAAAGTTTTTTATTGCAGTCAAAATTGCGCGATATTTCTAACAAAATTTAGCCAGAATATAAAATAAATAATTTAACTTAACGGTCTCTTCATCACCATCTCTAAGGCAACCTGCATCAAGCTTTCAAAGCCCTCATAATTCTCAGCCACTTTTTAAAGCCCGCTTAATCGGCAGGTTCTTTATTTCTCATTTTTAATCTTCAAACTTTACAAAATTGTGTGGCCAGCCTTTCATTTTTTCATTATGAATAGCTTGTTCTCGCCCACTCAAAAGCTTTGCTTTTGTATTAGCCGGCTTAATATTAAGTTTTGTCTTTTTAGGTTTCATAAGCTTGAGCATAAGCGGCTTAAGCGCCTTTAGCTTACTCTCCGGCATAGAGGCTAAGTAGCCCTGTAATTCTTCTCTTAACGGGATATCACTCATTTTAATGCTTCCTATCTGCATATTTCTCTAGCCACACTTCCATTTGTTAAGTATAATTGCGGCTCTAATATTTGTCAATAACTTTTCCGTTACCCCATAATCTCTTGACAAAGATGGTTTTATTATTTTAAAGTAGCTTATTGCCGGCAATAGTGTTATATTGTGGTTAGCTTAGCAATTAAGGAGCAAGTAATGCAGTTAAATAAATACATAGACCACACTTTATTAAAGGCCGATGCCACCCCGCAGCAAGTTATTAATTTATGTAACGAAGCTAAACAATATAACTTTGCCAGTGTGTGCACCAACGGTAACTACACCAGCTTAGTGGCCGAACAACTCAAAGGCAGCGGGGTAAAAAGCTGTGCCGTTGTTGGGTTTCCTCTGGGGGCGATGGCCACTAAAGCTAAAGTTTACGAAGCCCAACTGGCTTGCCGCGATGGAGCTAACGAAATTGATATGGTGTTAGATATTGGCCAACTTAAAGCCGGGAACGATGGCAGCGTTTACGAAGATATTAAGGCGGTGGTGCAGGCCGTTCACCAACATAAAGCCATTGTTAAGGTAATTATCGAAAGCTCTTTATTAAGTGATGAAGAAAAGGTTAAAGCCTGTAATTTAGCCGTTACGGCAGGGGCCGATTTTGTAAAAACCTCTACCGGCTTTAGCACCGGCGGGGCTACGATAGAAGACGTTAAACTGATGCTAGAGGTAGTTAAAGATAAAGCGCAGGTAAAAGCCAGCGGCGGTATTAAATCGGCCAGCGATGCTTTGGCTATGGTTAAGGCAGGAGCTACACGATTAGGGACCTCTAACGGCATAGCCATTATGCGGCAAGAAGAATGCGCCGGCGGATATTAACTATGCAGCATTATATAGCGTGGTTAATTTTTGGAGCGCTGGTAGCTTATCCTTTTTATAGAGCCATAAAATATTTTTATCTTAGCCGTAAGCACATGCGAGAAGATGGCGGTTATGATATGTTTTGGGAGGGCCGCGATAATCGGGAAAGATTTGCGCAGGACCCCAAACTTCAAAGATTACAAAAGGGTATGATAAAGTGGTGGTTGCTGGTTATGGCCAGCATACCTGTTACCGCTATTATAGTAATTATATTAGATATTTTAGTGTTTTAAAGAAATACTCTCGCCGATAATTTTAATTAGTAAAAATTTATTGACCTTTAGCCTTTTTTAAGGTAAGCTAACGCTATGCTTACCATTAACGAAGAGCCCAATTTTGATGGCGATAATTTTTTACAAACACCTTTTTGGCAGCAATTTAAAGGCAAATTTGGCTGGCAAGGTAAAACCTTTACCGCTGCCTATGATAATTTAAATTTTTCTTTTTTAGTACTTAACAGGCAGATTGGCCGGCTCTTTAACTTTATCTACCTGCCTTTACCAAACTTTACGCCGATTACGACTAACCACAGCCATTTTTTAAAAGAGCTCAGTAAATTATTAAAAAAATATTACCGCAATCCTTTAATTATTAGATACGATTTAACTTGGGAAAATAATATTATTTTAACCAACCCATTACGCAAAGCCATTATGCCGGTGCAGCCGCCAGATACCGTGATTATCAACTTACAGCAAAGCAACGAAGAATTACTAAAAAATATGCATAAAAAAACCCGCTATAACGTTGGCTTAGCCGCTAAAAAAGGGGTTACCATTAGGCAAGATAATAACCAAATAGAGCAATGGTATACAATGTATCAAGAAACTGCTCAGCGTGATGGCATAGCTATTCATAGTTATAATTACTATCAAACTTTTTTACAGTTAGCTAAAGAAAATGGCCTTGAGGCCCGGCTTTATCTGGCCGAACACGAAGGTGATTTACTGGCCGGTATCATTACTTTATTTTATAAAGATACCGCTACTTATGTTTATGGAGCCAGCAGCAATCTTAAACGCAATTTAATGGCCAGTTATGGTTTACAATGGCAAGCGATGAGCGATGCTAAAGCTTTTGGCTGTACCGCTTACGATTTATTTGGTATCCCGCCCAGTGATGACCCTAACCACCCAATGTTTGGGCTGTATCAATTTAAAACCGGCTTTGGCGGGCAGTTGGTGCACAGGTTAGGCGCTTACGATTATCCGGTAAATTGGCCGCTTTATACGGCCTTTAGATTGGCCGAAAAAGGACGCTTAGCCAAAAAAGAGCTGGCTAAAAAAAGAAAGTAGCGGGGATTATCCGTTTTACTTGTTTTTAGTTTTCAACTATCAGTTATAAGTTTGCAACTAATTTACAGCTCTCACACCGGCCGGGATAATTACTCTGTCGCCAACGGTAATATTGTGGCGTTCAAAAAAGCCCTGATTAACCTCGAGCGCATACATTACCGGCAGAGTACTTTGGATAGTGGCACGGCTAAGCGGCGTCATATCGTGGATAGAGCGAATACGGCCGTCTCTATCGATATAAGCTATACTTAAAGGTATGTAGGTATTATGCATCCAAAAACTGCGGATAGCTTCATCGGGAAAAACAAACAGCATACCGTTATTGGCCGGCAAGCTGCGGCGGTGCATTAGGCCTAAAGCGCGGCTATCGGAGGTATCGGCTACCTCCACTAAGATGGTTGTATCGTTAATAGTAACGGTAAGCTGCACCAGCTGTAAATCTTGCGAGCCGCAGCTAAATGCTATTAATATAAATAAGGTAAAAAGCAGTTTTTTCATAGCTTAGAGTGTACTATATAGTTAGCTGTAAATCAAGGGTAGTTACTGCCAAAGCAGGCTACCCCATAAAGCCAATATTATCCTTGCTTACTTTTCTAAGTACGCAAACACCTTTCATACAACCCTTTATCTTTAAGTACTTTAATCATGGTTTCGCCCATTACCGCTGGGGTTTTGGCTACCGTTATGCCGCAGCTCTCTAAAGCGGCTATTTTCTCCGCCGCCGTACCTTTGCCGCCGCTAATAATCGCCCCGGCATGGCCCATACGTTTACCGGCCGGCGCCGTTGCCCCGCCAATAAAGCCCACTACCGGTTTGGTCATATTAGCTTTTACCCAGTGGGCGGCCTCTTCTTCGGCGCTGCCGCCAATTTCGCCAATCATAATTACGGCGTAGGTGTCAGGGTCGGCATTAAAGGCTTTTAGACAATCGATAAAATCGCTGCCGTTCACCGGGTCGCCGCCAATCCCTACGGCGGTGCTTTGGCCGATACCTTGCGTGGTAAGCTGATAAACGGCCTCGTAAGTAAGCGTACCACTGCGCGATACTACCCCGATGTGGCCCTTAGTGTGGATATAACCGGGCATAATGCCAATTTTACATTCACCGGGGGTGATAATACCGGGGCAGTTGGGGCCAACTAAACGCGTTTTTTTGCCCTGCATGTACTGTTTTACCTTAACCATATCAAGGATAGGGATATGCTCGGTAATGCAAATTACTAAATCCAGCTCGGCCTCCACAGCCTCAAGGATAGCGTCGGCGGCAAAGGCGGCCGGTACATAAATAACACTGGCGTTCGCACCGGTTTTGGCTTTCGCTTCGCTTACGGTGTTAAAAACAGGTAAGCCCTCTACAGTTGCGCCGCCCTTGCCCGGCGTAACGCCGCCTACCATTTGGCTGCCATATTCCAGCATTTGTTTGGTATGAAATAAAGCGGTGCTGCCGGTTATTCCCTGTACCAGCACTTTGGTGTTTTTATTAATAAAGATACTCATTAGGCGGCTCCTTTAACTAAAGCAACAATCTTTTGGGCGCCATCGGCCATGCTGGTAGCAGCCTGCAAAGTTAAACCCGATTGCTTTAAAATTTCGCGGCCTTTCTCCACATTGGTGCCCTCTAAGCGTACCACCAGCGGCACTTTTAAGGCCAATTGTTTTACGGCGGCCACTACCCCTTCGGCGATGGTATCACACTTCATAATACCGCCAAAAATATTAATAAATATGCCTTTTACTTGAGGGTCCGATAAAATAATCTTACAAGCCTCGCATACCTTTTCGGTGGTGGCCCCACCGCCTACATCTAAAAAGTTAGCCGGGCTGCCGCCGTAAAATTTAATAATATCCATCGTGGCCATTGCAAGGCCGGCGCCATTCACCATACAGCCAATATTGCCATCTAAAGCAATATAACTTAAGCCGAATTTGCCGGCCGCAATCTCTTTAGGGTCTTCCTCGTTAAGGTCGCGCTTATCGGTAAGCTTGGGGTGGCGGTACAGGGCGTTGTCATCAAAGTTGATTTTAGCATCTAGGGCCATAACCTTGCCGTCTTCGGTGGTAACCAGCGGGTTAATCTCGACAATCGCACAATCCAATTCAACGTAGGCCTTATATAAGTTGATAAGCAGCTTGGCCGTTTGGCTAATAAGCTCGGTTGGTATGTTAATGTTAAAGGCAATGCGCCGCGCCTGAAAGCCGGTTAACCCCACCAGCGGGTCGATAAATTCTTTAAAAATTTTTTCGGGCGATTTAGCGGCAACTTCCTCAATATCCATTCCGCCCTCTTCGCTGGCCATTAAAACCACCTTACTAGTAGAACGGTCTAGCACCATACCCGCATAGTACTCTTTCTTAATAGCGCAGCCTTCTTCTATCAGCAGGCGTTTAACCTCTTTGCCTTCCGGCCCGGTTTGCTGGGTAACCAAAGTTTTGCCTAAAATTTCGGCGGCATAATTCTTTACTTCGTCTGGGCTTTTAGCTACCTTAACACCGCCGGCTTTACCGCGCCCGCCGGCATGAATTTGCGCCTTAACCACTTTAACCGTACCGCTTAATTTTTCGGCAGCAGTTACGGCTTCGTCTACGCTAAAGGCTACATAGCCGTTTGGCACGGTTACTCCATAGCCACGCAGTAGCTCTTTAGCTTGATGTTCGTGTATGTTCATTAAAATAATCCCTATATTATGCCTGCCACTAAAGGTAAGCAAGTTAATTATAAACAACTAACTATTAACTATAAGTTGTTAGTTATTACCTATTATATGTATTCTTTCACCAAAGTGTTATAAAACAAATCTTCGCTTAAGTTTAAATCGGCCTTAACCAAAGCCTCCGGCGCATAACCTTTCACCACCTCTTGGTAGCTGGCCATCTCTTTTTGATAAAGCACACCGGTAAGCCAGCCCTCTTTTTCGGTAATAGCTTTAAAGGCAGCGGTTATATCGCTGGGGTTGTAACCGGCAATATCAGCTACATTACTTAACCGCTCTTTGTACCACTGCACATCGTTGGTTTTATTGTAGGTAGGACAAGGGCTGTAAATAACCACCAGCGAAAAACCTTTGTGGTTAATGGCCTTTTCGATAATGTCGGTCATTTGGTTAAGGTCGCTCGAAAAACTTTGGGCCACAAAGGTCGCACCGCTGGCTAAAGCCAGCTGCACCGAAGAGATAGGCCTTTCCACCGACCCGGTGGGGCTGCTGTTGGTAATTTGCCCTATATCGCTGCGCGGCGACATCTGCCCCTTAGTTAAACCATAAATTTGATTATCCATTACAATATAAGTCATATCTATATTACGGCGCATAGCGTGCACGGTATGGTTGGTACCAATGGCAAAACCATCACCATCACCGCCGGCGGCAATTACGGTAAGTTCGCGGTTAGCCATTTTAATGCCCTGCGCCACCGGTAAAGCACGGCCATGCAAGCCATGTACGCCATAACTGCGTACATAACCGGCTAAACGGCCGCTACAGCCAATACCGGTAGATAAAGCCAACTGATGCGGCTCTATCCCGCAATTTGCCGCCGCTTTTTGAATGGCAGCCAATACTCCGTAGTCGCCGCAGCCCGGACACCAGTTAGGTTTTACATCGTTTTTAAAATCGTTTGCTGTGGCCATTTACAGCACCTCCTTGCTTTTTTTGTAAAGTTCGCCCGGTAAAAAGGGGCTACCATCGTACTTTAAAATATTTTTAATTTTTTCGGCCTGCCCTACCTCCAGCTTCATTATCTGTGCCAGCTGGGCAGTAGCGTTGTTCTCCACAATAATAATTTTTTTAGCTTTTTTTACTAATGGGGCTACTTTTTCGGCCGGGAAGGGGTGGATTAACCTAATATGGGCGTGGCCTGCCTTAACACCTTCGCCGTTAAGTTTGGCTACCGTCTCTTCAATGGCTCCGCGTGTGGAGTTAAAACCTACAAATAAAACATCTAGCGCATCGGCCTCTTTAGCAACGGCATTAATATGCACCGGCTCGGCCACCTTAACGCTTTTTAATTTGCGCAGCCTCTTATCCATTTGGTTTATGCGGTTACTTACTACTTCGCTGGGTTTGCCCATTTCGTTATGCTCTACGCCCGTTGAGTGATGAATACCATTAACCATACCCGGCACCACACGCGGCGATACGCCGCTTTCGGTTACTAAATAACGTTTAAAATAATCCGTTGGGTCGGCTGGGGCCGGTACACTGCTTTGTAAAGCACCGCGTCTAATTTGCACCTTCTTTAAATTAAGCATTTCAACGGTTTGTTTGCTGCTGCCCATTTGCATGTCTATTATTAAAATAACCGGGCACTGAAACTCTTCGGCCAAGTTAAAGGCCTCAGTGGTATCGTAAAAAGCCTCTTCCACAGTACTGGGGGCCAGCACAATTTTAGGAATATCGCCGTGCGTGTTGTAAATAGCGGCCATAATATCCGATTGCTCATGGCGAGTTGGCAAGCCGGTACTAGGGCCGCCGCGCTGCACATCTACCACCACCAGCGGGGCCTCTATCATTGCAGCAAAGCCAATGCCTTCGGCCTTTAGCGATAAGCCGGGCCCAGAGGTATTAGTTACACTGCGCACACCGGCATAACCGGCGCCAATGGTCATCATAACGGCGCTAATTTCGTCTTCGGTTTGCACCACCGCACCGCCCACTTTAGGCAAGTGCCGAATGAGGTACTCCATAATTTCTGTAGCAGGAGTGATGGGGTAACTAGCCATAAAACGCGCTCCGCCGGCAATACAGCCCATACCCACAATATCGTTACCGGTAATAAATAAACGCTCGGCTTTATTAGCTGCCTCCATCTTAAAAGGAGTGCTGCCCAGTTTGTTGTCTACTTCGGCTTTACCGGCTTTAATGGCTTCTATATTACTTTTAACCACCGCTTCACCTTTACGGCCAAACTTTTCGGCGGCTATTTCGGTAAAAACAGTAGTGTCTAGTCCCATTAAAGCCGCACTAGCGCCAACGGCCACCATATTTTTCATGAGCGGCGTGCCTAAGTTTTTAGCTATATCGGTAAAAGGGATAACCAGCAGTTTAGCGCCACAGCCCGATGGCAGCAACGGCTCAAATTTGGCATCGGCCAAAATGATGCCCTCTTTTACTACCTCATGGTAGTTTAAATCGATAGCTTCTTGGTCAAAAGCCACCAAAATGTGCACTGCATCGGCGGTGCTATACAGCCTATCCACCGATACCCTAATTTTATTAGTGCTGGGGCCGCCTTTAACCCTTGATGAAAAGGTACGAAAGGCATTTAAATAATACCCCAGCCTATTTAAGCCGGTCGAAAATAAATCGCCGGTGGCCTCGATACCTTCGCCCTGCGTACCGCCAATTTTCCATGAAATTTCCTTAAACATATTTCCTCCTTTTAATAACTGAAAGCTGAAAGGTGAAAACTAAAAATTATGTTTTACTTTTAAGAGTTTTAATTGTAGAAACAAGCATTTTAAGTAATTCATCACAATCCGTTTTAATACTTTCATATTGTTCTTTGGTTAAATATTCCGTTTCAAAGAGTAATTCAAGCCAATATTTTGCCTCATTAGCTTCTTTAAGTGCAATATTATTTTTATGAATAAAATCTAAATTACTTTGAGCGTGCTCTGCCTCCATAATATTTGCCCCTACGCTTGTACCACTTTTTAAAAGCTGCTTTGACATAATAAACTCTTTTTTCTCATTAGTTAAATGTTTAAAAAGATTTACAATTCTTATGGCAAACCTCTTGCTCTTTTCTTGCAATATACTTTCTTTCATATTATCTCCTAACTTTCAGTTTTCAGCTTTCAGTTTTCAACTATTTTATGGAAAAAATGGAAATAAAATTGGTAGTAAAACCGCACTAACCGTAAGACAAATAATAAACAAAGGTAAACCAACTTTTGTAAAATCGCTAAATTTATAACCGCCTACACCCACAATCATGACGTTGGGCGGGGTGGCAATAGGGGTGGTAAAGGCGCACGAAGCCCCCACTACCGTAGCGGCCATAAGAGCGCGCGGGTCGGCGCCCATTGTTTGGGCAACAGAAAGACTAATCGGCACCATTAAAGCCACACTAGCGGTGATAGACATAAATTGCGCCAGCCCGCCGGTAATAAGCAAAATAGCCGCCAGCAAAGCAAAAGGAGCCGCATTTTCGCCACCTAATAAGCTAATTACCGCAGTGGCAATGACTCTATCGGCCCCGCTGGCCTGCATAGCCGCCGCCAAGGCCAAAGTACCGCCAAACAAAAAAACCACTTTTAAATCGATGGCTTTATAGGCTTGCTTTTCGTTAATAACTTTGGTAAGCACCATCAATATAGCCCCAATGGTACTGGCTATATTGATAGCCAGCCCAATGTATTGGCCTATAATCATTAAAAAAACGGTAAAAAGCATAATAGCTAAAGCTAAATAACGTTTATAAGCCGGCACCGTGCTATAATCGGCTTGCCCGCTAAAAGCCCCATCGGTCGTGGCATGGTTAGGCAACAATTTATAACCAATGGTGGTAAAATAAATAATACCTAATGCTATCATTGGCAGCCCTATTTTAGTAAGCTCAAAAAACCCGAACCCACTGCCGGTGGCCGTTACTAAAGCGCTATGGGCTATCATATTACCCGGCGTAGCAATTAAAGAGGTATTAGAACCCAATGCTACGGCATAAACCATAGGGATTAATAACTTAGAGCGAGCAACTTTTTTTTTAGCCGCCACTCCCACCAAGATGGGGATAAGTATTGCCGCCGTACCGGTATTAGATAAAAACACCGATAACGAGGCGCCCAAAAGCATAACAACAACAATAAGCCCTTTTTCGCCTTTAATAAACTTTAATTTAGTAATAACCCCGCCAATTTGGCTGGCCATACCGGTTTCAAACAAGGCGCCGCCCACCACAAACATACCCACAAATAAAATAACCGGCGAGCTGACAAAGCCCGCAAAGGCTGCCGCCGGCGTAAGCACCCCTGTAACCACCAAACCTACGCAAACCAGCATTGCCGTTACCGCCAGCGGAATTTTCTCCAGCACAAACATAACTACGGCAAATAATAAAAAAAGTAAGGTGATGGTAACGGTACTCATATTATATCCTTCAGGTAAATTAAAAAGTAAAAATTAAGAATTAAAAGCTTTCCATGCTTACTTTTTAGTTCTTAATTCTTAATTAAAAGGGGTAGCCCATCGTTTTACGGGCATCAACTAATTTTTTAAGGGCTAACATATAAGCGCTTTCACGCAAAGTAACCTTTTTATCTTTATGCATAGCGTAAACTTCTTCAAAGGCTTTACACATAATGTATTCCAATTTGTCGTTTACTTCTTCGGCGCTCCAGTAAAATGATTGCAAGTTTTGTACCCATTCAAAATACGATACCGTTACCCCGCCGGCATTAGCCAGTACATCGGGCACCACTAAAATACCCCTATCGGCCAAAATTTTATCGGCTTCGGCGGTGGTAGGGCCGTTGGCTCCCTCAACAATATATTTAGCTTTAATATCATTTACATTGCCGATATTAATTTGATTTTCGAGAGCGCAAGGAACAAGCATATCGGTACTTAACAACAACAGCTCTTGATTGGTAATATGCTCTACTTTACGTTTATCATAATCTTTAATCAAATTACCTTTGGTGCTTAGGTAGTTTAGCACATCGGCCATATCCAGCCCTTTTTTGTGGTAAATGGCTCCCGAAACATCACTTACGGCAATAATATTAGCCCCCAGCTCGTGCAAAAGCTTAGCCCCAATGCTGCCCACATTGCCCATGCCTTGCACCACAACATCTAAGTTTTTGATAGGTATATTAAGTTTTTTAAGCAGCTCGCGGGCGGCAATCATCACGCCGTGCCCGGTGGCCTCGACCCGTCCCAGCGAGCCGCCAATATGCACCGGTTTACCGGTAGTTACTCCCGGCGCATTATAACCCTTTAATAAATTATAGGTGCTAACCAGCCAGCCCATAATTTGACCGTTGGTATTAACATCGGGGGCAGGAATATCGCGCTCGGGGCCAATAATAGGGGCTATCATTGCCGTAAACCCACGCGTTAAACGCTCCAGCTCGCCTAACGAAAGCTCGCTGGGTTCTACGGTAACCCCGCCTTTACCGCCGCCATAGGGTATACCCACAACGGCGCATTTAAAAGTCATCCATGCCGCTAAGGCTTTTACTTCGTTGTCATCGGTAGCGGGGTGAAAGCGAATACCGCCCTTAGCCGGCCCGCGTAAGGTGGAATGCTGCACGCGATAACCCTCAAAAACTTTAACCTTACCATTATCCATACGCACCGGGAACGATACTTTTAGCTCGCGCTCGGGATACATCGTAGTAATATAATCGCTCTCTTCCAGTTCAAGCTTTTCGGCCGCCGCTTTAATAGCAGCCAGCACATCATTGTAAGGGTTATACGCACTCATCTTCAACTTTCTCCTTGTATTTCAATAACTTAAACAAAGCTAAATACATTAGCTACATTTAGTTGCACACCTTAAAACCAAACGCATAAATAATGCAATAATTATGTATTTTGTTATGAACTTTAATTAGTTTAGCATACTATAGAGCTTTGTCAAGTTGAAAAATTTTTTTTTAATCGAAAACTGGGGACTAATAATTAAAAACTAAGAACTTCCAATGATTAATTCTTACTTTTTAATTATTAATTTTAAAGTGTAGTTTTATAGCTCCGAAAGTTGTGTACTAAGGAGATTAACTATGCCCAATCAATTAAATTACGCCGTAAAAATTATTATGCAAAACTATCCCACCTTTCCAGCCGGTAAAGAAAATGATGGCTACTTTTTAACCAGCCACATCTTTTTAGACCGCGCCTTAAGAGGCGACTGGAAAAGTTTAAAACACATTATTGATTACTTACTTAAAGATGAAGAGACTGCTAAAAAATTTGATAAAGCTTTAAAAATAGCCATGAACACTCATTTAAGGCCGGTAGAGGAACAAGATGGGTATTTAGCGTTAGCTTATACTTTATTAGAAGAAGCCTACAATAATAGGCATGGCAAAGCTTTAAGATTTTTGTTTGATTACTTAGCCAAAGAAGAAGCCGATGATGAGGGCGATAATGATGAGGACGAAATGAAGTTACCCCCGGTCAAAGTGAATAACAAAGCTAAACCCGCCCCAAGCTCTGCTAAAACTAAGCCGGAGGATAAGAACCATCATCAAGATAGGCCGGAGAGTAAAGATAAGCAGCCGGCCGAACCGGTGGCTGTAGATTTAGCCGGCGACATACGGCAGATGGTAAGCGAGATGCCTGATGATTTAAGAGAGTATTTAACGGAAACATTAGTAACGAAAACTTAAAAACTTTTATCTTCCAGTTATTAATTATTCCCTAGCCCTTGTGGCTAATAGCCATAAATGCTATACTGCTTTTATGTTAAAAGCCGGGTTAATGATAATATTGTTAGCATTTAGCTTACCCATAATTAATGGCCAAACCCTTACGCTTACTTTTGCCGGCGATATTATGGCCCACGATGTTAATATTTTTAGAGATAACGGCTATTACGTTTACAAAGCTATTACAAATATTTTACAGGCCAGCGATTTTAACTTCGCTAATTTTGAAACACCTATTTACGAGGCCGTTAGGCCGCAAACTTACCCTTTCTTTAATGTGCACAGAGAGTACGCCGAAAGGGCTATTAAGGCCGGTTTTAATGTTTTTAGTTTAGCTAATAACCATTCGTTAGACCATGGCCGGGCGGGGGTTTTAGCCACAATGACGGCTTGGCAGCAGCTGCACGAACAGCACCCGCAAATTGCTTATTCGGGCTTGCGCGGGGCTAACACCCCGTGGCAGGTAACTACTTTAAATAAAAATGGTATTAGGTTAGCTTTTATCGCTTTTACGCAGTTTATTAACTTGCCGCAAAGCGGCAGCAGCGAGGGGCAAGAGCATATCAATATCATCTCTCTTACTAGGGCCGATGAACGCGAACGTTTAATCACTGTCTTACAAGAGGCGCGCCACAACCACGATGTCGTTATTTTTTCGTATCATGGCGGCGAAGAATATGTGCGCACGATTGAAGAACGTAAAAATAATTTTTTTAAAGAGCTTATCGATAAAGCCGGTGTCGATATTATTTGGGGCCATCACCCGCATGTTTTGCAGCCCTACCAATACCATAACGGCAAGCTCATTATTAACAGCAGCGGTAACCTGATAAGCGGCCAAACGTGGGGCTTAACCAGCGGTAATTACACCCGCGAGTGGGCCTTTACCGGCGATAGCGCCCTTTACCAAGTATATATTGGTTTTGACCAAGGCGAGCTAACTTTAAGCGTTCGGCTTATCCCTATTAGTAACTACCGCCACCCGCAGCACGGTATGGTCATTATTTTATTAGACGAACCCAATAGTATTTTTACCGATATGAGTGAGGCTTGGCTTAATTATTTTATCCGCCGCCGCGAGCACCTTGATTATTTACTTAAAGCAACATCGTAACGCTAAAAGGTTGTTGCTAAATAGCCTTTAATTATTCATTTTAATAACAAGGGAGGAATGTTATGTTTTGTTTTCAGTGTCAAGAAACTATTAACAATAAAGGGTGCAGCGCTAAAATGGGGGCTTGCGGCAAACTTAACGAAGTAGCCGTAGCCCAAGACGACTTAATTTTAACCTTAAAAAAATTGGGGCAAGCCGCCTGTAGCCAACAACAGCAAAATAAAGACGTCCCCTTAACTATAGGTTATTTTATGGCAGAAGCTTTATTTGCTACCATTACCAATGCCAACTTTAATTTACAGGCTATTAATAACTATCATGCTAAAGCCCAGCAGCTTATTGCCCAATTTGGCGGTAATAACGATAACCATCTGGCCGGGGTGCTGGCCACCGGCGATGAAGATATTCGCAGTTGGCGCGAGCTAATGACTTATGGCCTAAAGGGAACTGCCGCTTACCTGCATCACGCCGCCGTACTAGGCTACGAAGAGGCCGAACTTTACAGCGCCTTCTACGAAAATTTAGCCAATTTATTAAACGATACGCTTACCATTAACGACTTAACCGCCGCCACCTTAGCCGTTGGCCGCTTAGCCGGTAAGGCAATGGCTTTACTGGATAAAGCTAATACCACCAGTTATGGCCAGCCGCAGCCTACACAGGTAAATATTGGGGTAGGCACCCGGCCGGCCATTTTGGTGAGCGGCCACGATTTAAAAGATTTAGAACAACTGCTTAGCCAAACCGAAAACGAAGGGCTGGATATTTACACCCACAGCGAAATGCTGCCGGCGCATTATTACCCTAAACTTAGTAGATATAAGCATTTAGTAGGTAATTACGGTAATGCGTGGTTTAAACAGCACGAAGAGTTTAACCAATTTAACGGCCCTGTTTTGTTTACCAGCAACTGTTTAGTACCGGCAGCCGTTAAAGGTAACGAAGCTAAAATTTTTACTACCGGAGCAGTCGGTTATCCGGGCTGCACGCATATTACTGCCGATAGCCGGGGTGAAAAAGATTTTAGCGCTCTCATTGCCTTAGCTAAAACTTTACCGCCGCCTACGCAAATTGAAAGCGGCTACATCATCGGCGGGTTTGCCCATAACCAAGTTATAGCGGTAGCCGATAAACTTGTCGCCGCCATTAAAGAAGGGGCCATTAAAAAATTTGTGGTGATGAGCGGCTGCGATGGCCGCCATAACAGCCGGGCTTATTACACCGATTTTGCCGCCGATTTACCTAAAGATGTGATTATTTTAACTTCCGGCTGTGCAAAATACCGTTATAATAAATTAAATTTAGGCGATATTAATGGCATTCCGCGTGTACTCGATGCCGGCCAATGCAACGATAGTTACAGCTGGTTAGTTGTGGCCCTTAAATTGCAGGAAGTTTTTAAAGTAAATAATATCAACGATTTACCTATCGTCTTTAATATTGCTTGGTACGAGCAAAAAGCCGTAGCGGTGCTGCTGGCTTTGCTGGCTAACGGGATTACAAATATCCATTTAGGGCCAACTTTACCGGCTTTTGTCAGCCCTAATGTGCTTAAACTTTTAGGAGATAATTTTAAAATTGGTACTATCTCTACCGCCGCAAACGATGTGAGTACTATGCTTAGTTAAATTAAACCGCTAATCCCTTGGGGCAATGCAGGGATTAGCCTAATTTAAGCGCTTAATTTGCAGCCCGGATATTGTTAAAAACGTAAATTTATTTTATAGTATCACTATGGAAATATTTTTTTTATTTTTTATCATTACAGGCTTCGTTATTGCCGTTTGGTTGTTACGGTTTATTTTTAATGTAACTTTTTGGTTAATTATTTTTCTTTGGCCGCTTATTATCGTTGTAGCTATTGTTGCGATAGTGGTAAGCTTGCTCTTTTTTACCTTTAGTATTTGGCCCATTATTTTAGCAGTGGTCATAATGGGCTTATTAGTAAGCAGCTCTAAAAAGAGACGATAATAAGGCTACTCCCTTAAGGTACCGTCAAGATTAATAATTTTGCGCTTTAGCTCTACCTTAAGGCCGGCGGCGGTAACGGCCTCTTGGGCTAAATACCATAACCCGCCGCAGCAAGGGACTTCCATCGTTAATACCGTTATGGCGGTAACACCTGCTTCGTTAATAAAAGCTACCAGCTTTTCAAGGTAACCTTCGCTGTCATCAAGTTTAGGGCAAGCAATAGCTAAAGTTTTATCTGCTAAAAACTTACTATGAAAGTTAGGATAAGCGAAAGGTACACAATCGGCAGCCAGCAGTAAATGGCTGCCTTTAAAGTGAGGGGCTAAAGGCGATACCAAATGCAGCTGGATAGGCCACTGTTTTAAATGGCTTACGCTAGTTTCGGCCGATTGAAGCTGGCTCACTTGCGGGACGGCGACAATTTTTTCCGTAAAGCCGGCAGGGATTGCCAACCCGTTATCCTTTAAATATTGAATACCTTCGTTGTAAAACTGTGTTTGTTTATGGTCTAGCAAATGAAGCAGGTGGGCTTTAATAACGGCCTCACCTTTGGTAACTAAGGTGGCCATTACTTTAGCCTCATTGTAAGGTTCGGCTTCGCGCCGCTCAATAGTTAAGGCATAAGTTGGGCAAGCGGCCAGACAAGCCCCTAAGCCATCACAAAGTAAATCGCCAATTAAGCGGGCTTTACCATCAATAATGGTTAAAGCCCCTTCGTGGCAGCTGCTGGCACAAAAACCGCAGCCGGTGCATAAATCTTCGTTAATAAGGATAATATCGCGTTTCATTTTTGCCTCGTACATGCTTATAGCCCTCATCACGAGGGCTTAAACAAGATGTATTAATAGTTAGTATCGCCTGCAAAACAGGACAACTTTTATAATTAACGCCACAACGAGCGGATAAACTGCTCGGCCCGAGTGCGGGCATTGCTGCTATAACCGTTACCGTTAGCAATTAACAAAACGGTAATAAGGGTTTCTTCATCAATTTCGGTGCGCGACATTAAAGCGTCAACGGCATCAATATATAAAATGGCGGTAAGGCTGCTTTGGTTGGTAGCCATATCGCGCCTGATGGCACTATTTAAAATACGTAAAGTTAAAATATCGTTGCTATGGCCGCCCATATTGGCTAACGCTACCATAGCGGTATTTTTAGCCTGCGAATCAGTCTCGGCATCTAAAGCGTTAAGGATAGCTTCGCGGGCTAAATCGCCGCCGGCCACACCTAATAAAGCTACGGCACGCATACGAATATCGGCATTAACCCGGCCGTCTATAGTACCAAAGGTACGGTTAAGGGTGCCGTCACCGGCCATAAAGGCCAATACCCTAATAACATCGTCATCTAGAGCAATTTCGCCGCTCTCAATCTCAAAGATTAAGCCCAAGCGCACAAGGCGGTCGGGGTTGGTAGCCAAAAGCATTAGGGCCCGCTCTTTCATAGTCATATTACTATTTACTTGGGCAATAGCCGTAAACGAAAAGCTAAACAAAAGCATTAGCGCTAATAGTTTTTTCATATTATCTCCACTATATCTTAAAATAATTTATAATTGGGCTCAAAAGTATAGCTTAATTATAGTTTATCTTAAACAAAAAGTCAAAGGCTAATTAGCTTATCGGCAGATAATAGGTGAGAGTTAAGAACTGAGAACTGAAAGCTTTTTAATTCTCACTTTTCACCTATCAACTGCGGCCCGCCGTTTTTTGTACTGGTCATTAACTAAAATTTATGCTATACCTTATTAATGAGTAAAAATAACCCGCAAAAAATTTTCTTTTTAATTTTATTTAGCTTATTATTTTTAGTGGTATTACGTATTTTTTCACCCTATGTATCGGCTTTATTGTGGGCCGGTATGTTTTATTTAATGATTAGCCCTATCTACAACAAAATTATTAATAAGCCTTTTAATTTTAAACACCCTTTTTTTAAGCTTAACTTTTGGCAAAAAATTAAGCTTAAGCAACGGTTTTTTGCTTTACTCTTTACCTTTGCTTCGCTCTTTATTGTTTTTATTCCGCTGGCCGTATTGGTGGTTGAGTTTTCGCGGCAAATGATAGAGCAAATAAATAATTTAATTTATTTTATCGAAGGCGACCCGCGTTTCGCCAGCTTTGACGAGCTGGAGCTTTGGCTGGCCTCGTTTAACTTACCTTTTGATATTAGCCGCCTCGATATTAGGGGTTTTATCTTATCGTTTTTGAATAATATCCCCAGCCATATCTCTAACTCGGTATTGGCGGTAGGCAGCGGCTTAGGCGGGTTTTTATTGGGGTTTTTATTTATGATGGTAAGCCTTTATTTTTACTTGTCCGAAGGGCCAAATTTATTAAATTTATTAATTAGGGCCATACCGATAGAACGCAGTTACTCGCAAATTTTTATTAACCGTTTTGCCGAAGCCGGTAAAGCCATTTTGCTGGGGTTTTTTATCACGGCGCTTGGGCAAGCTATCGTGGCTTATATTATTTTTTCGGTCGCCGGGATTAGGGCTACGTTAGTTTTAAGCGCTTTAGTTTTTGTTATTAGTTTTATCCCTATGCTGGGGGCTACCGCCGTTTGGGTGCCTTTGGCCATTTTGCAGCTTATACAAACCGGCAATATTTTAGGATTTTTAATTTTTTCGGGCAGCTGCGCTTTATTTATTAGCAGTATCGATATGTTTTATAAACCGTGGGTATTAGGCAACCGTGTTAATATTCACCCTTTACTCATTTTATTTTCGCTGCTGGGTGGTATCCAGCTGTTTGGCCTTAATGGTATCGTGCTGGGGCCAATGCTGCTCACCCTGTTTTTTGCCAGCCTTGAGATATTTTTAAAAGAAAACCCCTATAACGAAGATAATAACCTTTTACCGGGACCTTCTATTAACCCAGATAAGGAGCAGCTATGAAAGCAGGGCGTGAAAGAGTAATAAGTTTTAACTTTTTAATAAGAGATAGTTTAGGCAACGAGCTGGAGAGCAGTGATGGCAGCCCCAGCAGTTATATACAAGGGATAGGAGCCGCCCTACCGGCTATCGAGCAGGCGTTAGACGGCCAAGAGGCCGGCTTTAAAACCGAGCTTAAACTTAGCGCCGCCGAAGCTTTTGGCGACTACAACGAAGATTATATTATAACTGTGCCCCTTAGCGAGTTTGAAAGCGAAGATATAGCGGTAGGTATGGAGTTTACTGCCGATGAAGATAGTGATGAAGATTTAATCTGGCGTATCAGTAAAATTACCGACAGTGAGGTTACCTTAGATGCCAACCACCCTTATGCCGGTAAAGCCCTTAATTTTTTTATCGAGCTCACAGAGGTACGCGAAGCGACCGCCGAGGAAATTGAACAAGGCGCCGTTATTAATTAAAAATAAATAATTAAATTACAGGGAGGAAAATTTTATGTCAATTACTGTAAGCGAGCATATTAAAGCTGTTACCGTTGGTGAAGGAGTAAGGCGCAAAATTTTAAGTTATAACAACGATATGATGTTGGTAGAGGTAAGTTTTGAGGCCGGCTCTATTGGGGCTATCCATAGCCACCCGCATAAACAAATAGCTTATGTGGTAAGCGGTCAATTTGAGTTTACCTTAAATGACGACGTTACCCTTATTAGCAAAGGTGATAGTTATTTGGTAGAACCCAACCAGCCGCATGGCGTAAAGGCTTTAACGGCCGGTGTTTTAGTTGATTTTTTTACGCCTGCCCGCGAAGATTTTTTAGCCTAACCTGCATCTTTGCCCTATTAAAAAGCCTTGCTTAATGCAAGGCTTTTGATTTATGATGGCCAAAACTGTTTAGCCTAATAACTGTAAAACACTTTGAGCCTGAGCATTAGCCTGAGCAAGCATAGCAACGGCAGCTTGGCCTAATACTTGGTTGGTAGCAAGTCTTACCGATTCGCTGGCCATATCTAAGTCGCGGATACGGCTTTCGCTGGCTTGAAGGTTTTCGGCCCCAATATCAATGCTTCTAATAGCCATTTCCATACGGTTTTGGTAAGCACCTAAATCGGCGCGTTGCTTATTCACTTTGTTTAAAGCAAGGTCTAGGATACCAATAGCCGAGTTAGCTTGATCGGGTGTTTCTACCGTTAAAATTTGGCTGGTGCCAATATCGCTTAAGCCTAAGGCTTCGGCGGTCATAGTGCCAATATAAATGCGGGTACGTTGGTCCATATTGGCGCCAATGTGCAGCCACATACTGGCGGCCGGAATGTTCATACCGCTGTCGGTAGAAAAATCACCGGTAAGCATATTCATGCCGTTAAATTGAGCGTGATTAGCAATGCGGTCTACTTCGGCTACCAACTGGCTAATTTCTACCTGAATCATGATACGGTCTTCGGCGCTGTTAATACCGTTAGCGGCCTGTACGGCTAGCTCGCGCATACGTTGCAGGGCATCGGTAGTGGCTTGTAAAAAACCTTCGGTGGTTTGGATAAACGAAACACCATCGGCAGCGTTACGCGAAGCTTGGGTTAAACCCCTAATTTGAGCGCGCATTTTTTCCGAAATAGCTAGTCCGGCAGCATCGTCGCCGGCGCGGGTAATACGCAGGCCGCTGGCCATACGGTTCATGGTATGGGTAAGGTTGCCTTGATTAACTTTAGAGTTGCGGTTAGCCGACATAGCGCTTAAGTTGTGGTTAATAATCATTTGTTAAAGATCCTCCGTGAAAAATAACTTGTGTGATGACTGGTTGTGTAAACTTCCCTGTCTACCTGTCTTATTTTTCGGATAATTTTAAAATAACCTTAATAATTTTTTATCTTTGTTTTTACTAAAAAATCTTTTATTCTTTTTTTTCTTGACAAGCTTTATCTATTGCGATATATATTAATTTATTCTAATATACTAATGCAACAAGGAGCGGTTATGTTAAAAAATAAAACTAGAAGGGGTAGAGCCTAAAAAGACGATAAACTAAATATGGAAGAAAACGCAAAAAAGCTGGCCGATATGCTTAAAATTTTGGCCAATGAAAACCGTTTACTTATTCTTTGCGCCCTGATAGAGGGCGCAAAGACGGTAAGCCAAATTGGTGATTATGTACCTAAAATTTCGCAAAGCGCTTTGTCGCAACATCTTAATTTACTTAAAGTCGCCGGTATCCTTGGCTCGCAAAAAGAGGGACTTAATGTAACTTATTCGCTGGCCGATTTACGCGTAACGGAGGTTATTGGTGTTTTAAAGCAATATTATTGTCCTAGCGAACAGTAATTATTTTTAAATAAGAAAAAATAAAAAAGCGAAATTGAAAAAACCATTGTTTTAGGCTATAATAAAGAATGACCATTTTTGAACGTATATTAAGCGGCGAAATACCGGCCACCAAAGTTTATGAAGACGAGAACGTTATAGCCATCAACGATATTAACCCGCAAGCTGCCATGCATATTTTAGTAATACCTAAACAAAAAGCCAAATGGCTGCCCGATTTAGCCACTTGGAGCGATGAAGACATTGGCCGCTGCTTTAAAAGTGCCGCTTTAGCGGCTAAACAGCTGGGACTAGAAGCGTTAGGCTACCGTGTAATTATTAATAGCGGTGAAGGCGGCGGCCAAACGGTAGATTATTTGCACATGCATATTTTAGCGGGTAATTTAAAAGAATTTGGCTAAAATAATAAGATTTGCCAACTGGTGCATAAAAAAACGCAAGCAAATTTTTGTTGTACAACTACTTATAGGCTTAATAATTTTTTGGATACGCGATTTAAGATTTGTACTAGATACCTCTTTAGAGGTAAGCGAAGACAGCATTGCTCTCTATTATAGAGTATTTGCCGAAGCCGGGCTAGGCGGAGTAGGAGCTTTTGCTTTATTTTTATTAGCATTATATTTTATACTTAGATTGCCTTTTATTTTTTCTGTCTTAATTAAAAAAGAAGAAGGACGTAAAATAAGTATTTTAGAATATATATACGCGTACGCTTGGGTTTTTATGGCACTCATAACGGGTGTAGGCACCGTAATTTCCTTTATCATGGCGCCGATTGCTTTTGTTATGTGTTCGGCCTTTCGTGAGTTAGGTGAAGCTAAAAAAACACCGCTGACTACCGACAAACGGTAGATTATTTGCATGTACACCTGCTGGCCAGCAGCCAAATTGAAAAATAAAAAAATACTTCTTTCAATTTTTACTTTTTAATTTTCAATTAATGGGCCGTATCCCCACCCAAGTGTTAATGGTTCTGGAGCCGCGCTGGTTGGCCTGCCAGCCGTCCCATTTTTCAAGGTTAATTAAATGTGCCCGGGTAGGTATATCAAAGAGTGGGATTAAGGCTTGGTCTTGCACAATAAGTATTTCTTCGGCTAATCTTGCTAAGGCCATATATTCTTCTAAGGTAGAGGCAAAGCCGGCCAGCTCTAATAAGTTATCAAAGTTAAGGTTACTATAACCAAAGATATTAAAATGACTATGGTAGCCCGACAAAAAAAGTAATGGGTCTGGAATATGAAAGGAATAATTAGCTATAAGAAGGTGGCCATTGTTGATTTGTTCTTCTAGGTATTGATAAGGTGATATATCAATAATGTTTACATCAATGCTCAATTCATTGCGCCAGCTTTCGGCCAGGGTATCGCCAATCGGCGGCACGCCGCCGGCATTTAACCTCATTAAGGTAAGGGTTAGCCCTTCACCGCCGGCAAAGCCGGCTTCGGCCAATAGCTCTCTGGCTAAAATAGGGTCAAAGAGATTTGCCGTTGCCCAAGTCCCTAAGTGCTGATAGCCGGGTATTGCCAGAGGCACAATTCCCTGCACAATAGGCCGAGAGCCATGTAATATATGGCTTAAATTGTTACGGTTAATGGCTAAAGCTAAGGCTTGCCGTAAACGTACATCACTTAACGGCCCATGATGGTTAATGGCTACAAAATAGGTATTTAAAACGGGGGCAATCTGTGTGTGGCGGTTAGCAAAGGCTTGGGCCGAAATGGTGCGCGGTATATGCGGCCCTGTTGCTACCCAATCGGCTCTGCCTGTATAAAAGGCATTAAAAAGGCTATAGTTGGTATCGGCAGGGTTATCGGGGATAGAAAGGACTATTAAACGGTCTATAAAGACATTCTCCCTATCCCAATAATGGGGGTTGGCCAGCATAACCATTTGGTTACCCCTTTGGCTTTGCAAGATAAAAGGGCCGCTGCTCACCTGTTTAGCAGGAAGCGCCCAGCTATCGCCGTGCTGCTGAATAACGTGCATAGGCAAGATAAAAAGGAAAGGAAGTATATCTTCTATAAAAAACTGGGGAGATTTAAAATTAACACGAAAGGTTAAATCGTTAAGAATTTCAAAGCTTAAAATGTTATTAAAGATAATAGTGGTATAACTATCCGTTGTTATTGGCTGTAAAAAATTAGCGATAATAGCTTGCATATTGATGGGCCGGCCATCACTAAAGGTGATGTTGGGGCGCAGGTTAAAGGTTACAGCCGTGTTATCTTCATTAATTTGCCAGCTTTTAGCTATGGCAGGAACAATGTTACCCGCCGTATCAAAACGGGCTAACCCTTCGTATAGGGCCATATCGCCCTGTAAATTAAAGACAAAAGGACCTGCATCGGCCACCACAAAGGTAACTATGTTAGAGTTATTATTGCAGGACAAAACCACAAATAATAAAGTGAATAATAAAACTATTTTTTTCATATTTTCCCCCATTGTTAAACAAACTATATGAACTTATTAGTGAATATCTTAGTTTACTTTATGAAGATAGGGTTGTCAAGAGAGTTTAATCACTTTATAATACATTTATCACTGAAATATCAATAAATAAAGTTGAGCGGTTACACCCTAAAGGGTTGGGGTATTAGACCCGCGCCTACGGCAATAAAGAAACAAGCTGTACATCTTGTTTCCTTATTTACACCTACTGACTAGCACCCAAATGGAAAAATACTCCCTTTAATTTTCACTTTTCAATTTTTTACCCAGTCTCTTCTAAATAAACCCATAACTATACTATCGTGATACCGGCCCTCACGGTAAAGTTCCTCTTTGAGCACCCCTTCTTCTTTAAAGCCTAATTTTTTATATAAAGCTATGCCGGCCTCATTAAAGCTAAAAACAAACAATTTTATTTTACGTATGTTTAACTCATTAAAGATAAAACGAATAAGCAAGCTTAAGGCCTCGTAGCCATAACCTAGTCTTTGATAAGGTTTACCTAAAAAAATGCCAATATTGGCAATGCGGGCAATTTCGTCAAATTTTTGAACGCTGCAACCGCCCATATAAACATCATCTTCATTACGCACAATGGCAAAATCGAAGGTAGGGCCGCTCTTTTTCATCGCCTCCCCTACAAAATCTTTTTCTTCTTGCAGACTAGTAGGGAAAGTTGGTAATACCCTTGCTGTGCGTATGCTGCTGTAATCGTTAATGAGCTTATAAGCCGGCTGGGTATCTTCTTCTTTGTAGGCGCGCAGGTAAAGCCTTTCACCTTGTAGGGGGTTGGTAAATTTATCCATAGTAAATCTCCTTTAAAATTGATAAAAGCATTATAACATAATAATAACTAAAAAACTAGTAGCTACCGTAATTATTTATTAATAATTTAACTCTATAAAGGCTACACATGGCCTTGTCAAAATGCTTAGCATTAAGTTATAGTATCTAGCTATGGCTTATGTAAAACAGATATTTGACAAAAACTTTTTAGAGTACGCAAGTTACGTTATTAAAGATAGAGCAATCCCCGATATAGAAGACGGCCTTAAACCGGTGCAACGCCGTATTTTATACACCCTTTACCGCATGGACGACGGCACCATGCACAAGGTGGCGGCGGCGGTGGGGCAAACCATGTTTTTGCACCCGCACGGCGATGCCAGTATTAATGAAGCCCTAGTAAATTTAGCTAATAAAGATATTTTCATGCAAAAGCAGGGCAACTTTGGGAACATTGCCACCGGCGACCCGGCGGCGGCAGCGCGTTACATTGAGTGCGCCTTGTTACCCTTTGCTAAAAATTTGTTCTTTAAGGACGAAATTACCGAGTTTGTGCCCAGTTACGATGGCAAAATGAAAGAGCCGGTAACGCTGCCGGTAAAAATTCCGCTGGTATTAATGATTGGCGCAGAGGGTATTGCCGTAGGCATGAGCACCAAAATTTTGCCCCATAACTTTATTGAGGTGCTTAAAGCGGTGCGCTGTGCCTTAAAAGGTGAAGAGTTTACCCTTTACCCCGATTTTCCGCTGGGCGGACTGGTCGACCCAGCGGGCTATAACGATGGGCTGGGCAAGGTGATTGTGCGGGCCAAGCTGGATTTAAGTGATAATAAACGCATTGTAATCCGCGAGCTGCCCTTTGGCGTTACCGTAGAGACAATGATTAAAAGCATTGAAGAGGCCGCTAAAAAGAACAAAATTAAAATAGCCGGCATTGGCGACTTTACCGCCGAAAATGTCGAAATTGCCATCGATTTACCGCGCGGCGTTTATGCCGCCGATGTGGAAGAGGCCCTGTACGCCTTTACTCACTGCGAGGTAAGTATAAGTGTAAATTGTTTAGTAATTAAAGATAGAAAGCCCGAAGTGATTCCGGTAAGTAACATTATTCATTACCACGCCGAAAGGCTGGTAAGCCTGTTAAAGCTGGAGCTGGAGCTGGAGAAAAGCGAACTGCTGGCTAAAGTACGTAACCGTACGCTGGACCGCATTTTTATAGAAGAGCGCATTTATAAACAGATAGAGGAACAGAAAAGCGCTGCCGCCATCGAAAAGGCGATAGTAGCCGGCTTTGAGCCTTATGTGGGCAAAGAGTTTGAGGGCGAACTTAGCAAAGAAGATATTGACAGGCTTTTGCAAATTCCTATCCGCCGGATTAGTTTATTTGATATTGAAAAAAACCGTAAAGAACTCACCGCTATGTTAAAGCGAGTGAAAGAGATAGACAAGCTGTTAGCTAACCTCACCGCTTATGCGAGTGATTACTTAACTAACCTGATTGAAGAACATAAAGAAAGTTTCCCGCGCCGTGCCGGCATAGCCAGTTTTAAAAAGGTTGATGTGCGTGAGGCTGCCCAACGCAATTTAAAGCTGCGTTTTGATAAAGAAAGCGGTTACTTAGGTTACAATGTGAGCGGCGGCGAACTGATTGCGGAGGTATCCAGCTACGACCGTGTGCTCGTTATGCGTGCCGATACCAGTTACCAAGTACTTGAGGTGCCGGAAAAAAGTTTTGTGGGGAAAGACCCTATTACCATCACTTTAGCCGACAAAGAAGAATTAGAAAAAACCATTTATAACATTGTTTATAAAAATGATGAAACCGGCTTCCCCTACATAAAACGTTTTAAAATAACGACTTACTTAACCGGCAAAATTTATACGCATATCTTGCCGGAAGGTTGCAGCCTGCTGGCCTTTGGCAAAGGCAACGATTTAGTCATTATCCCGCAATTTGCCCAAAAACAACTCCTCAAAGAAGAAAAGTACGCCGTAAAAGATTATTTGGTTAAAGGCGTAACGGCCGGCGGAGTAAGGCTTAAGGCGAAAGAGGCGGTGGGCGCTAAATTTATTAATGGATAAAATAAAAATATCATTAACTGGCGCTAAGCGCCAATTTAATTAAAAAAATGTCTCACCTCTAATTTTTATTCCTTAATTTTTGCCTTCCTAAAAGTTATATATTTATTAAAGGTAAACTGCCCGGCGACTACCGCACCCATCGTTAAAAACTGCACTGCGTTGGTGTTAAAACTTAGCAAGGTAACAAAAATAAACAGGGATAAAGCCCTTATCCCTATCCCCGCCCACGAGGTAAGGTAGTAACTTAAAGCCCGCAGGCCAAGCCTATTGGTAGCCTTAAAGTTAATAAAGGCATTTAAAATAAAGTTACTGATAAAACCCAAATGAGCCGCTATAATTTGGGCAATTTGCATATTTATATTTAAAATGTTGTATAAAATAACAAAACCGGCATAATCTATAATAAGGCCGCTTATACCAATCATAATATATAAAATTAATGAGCGGTATCTTTGGTATAATAAATTATTTTTAATATTTATCATAATAATGCCAAATAAAACAATTTGGTAAAACTCAATATTTACAACTGAATAATCATATTATTAATTTAAGTTAATAATATAACCAATACGTAAATTAATAAATTCGCCAATAAAACGCTCGATAGAGAATATTCCTTCTACTCCTTCTACTTCGATGAAGGCATCACCTGTAGTTGCTAAACCAATACGGTTACGCAGGCCAACTATAAGAGTACCGGAACCCACAGACGACACCACGCCAAACTCTACTACGCCTGCAATGTCTATGAAGTTTTGCGTGGTGTCTTCGGCACGTAAAATACTTACGCCGACATTGGGACCAAAGCTAATATAAAAACTAGATGGTAAAGTGAAAAAAGCCAGTAAATCTATACCTATGCTGGTAATATTAAATTGATAATCCAATTCTCGTTCCCAGCTGCCGCCATTTACTCTAAAACGATTATTCGTTACATATACAGAGTAAAATTGGTTAAAAGTGAGGCCTGTTTGCACAGCAAAAAAATGATTAAAATACATATTTAAAAAAAGTTCACCACCGGCAGAAAAGCCCACATCTTCGCGCTCAAAATCAATATCTCCGAAGTAGCTATGAAAGCTTCCTTCCGTTAAATGCACACTTGTACCGGCGCCGCCTAATTTAACGCCAATACTAATTTGCTCAGCATAAATATTTGTGCCTAACAAAACAATCATCATTAATAAAGCTGCTTTTTTCATAGTGTTTACTCCTTTAAAAAGAATAGTGTTCTATTATAAAACGACTAAGCCAATTTGTCAACCCTTTTATTTGTATTATAACACTATCAATTATGCAACTATAAGCTGTTTATCCTCTTCTTAACGCTTCTAATGGCTTTAACCTGCTTGCCTCACGCGCAGCCAAATAAGCTGCCAGCAAACAATTACTTAAAGCTATGCTAATAATAATAATTACATCGCCGGCCATTATTTGCGTAGGTATACCGTTAAGGTAAAAACCATCGCCGCTTAGCAAAGCTACCCCAGTACGGCCGGCCATAAAGAGCAGCCGGTTTATCACCGTTTCGATAAGGTGTAAAATAAAATTTACATTATAACTAACCAAAAGGCCGGCTATAAGGCCAAAAATTACCGCCACTAAACCAATAAATAATCCTTGCAGAATAAAAATGGTTTTAATTTGATGAGCATTAAGCCCAAGAGCACGCAAGATGGCAATTTGCTCGGCCTTTTCCTCTATTTCACGCCGCCGTAACTGAAAGATGTTAACGGCCACCACTACAAAAATTAAACTTAACAATAAAAACATTACATTTTTTTCCAGCCGCAAGGCAGCAAAAAAGGCTCGGTTGTATTCACGCCAACTTTCGGCCTCATAACCCTGCGCAATAAGGCTGGCCACTAAAGGCCTGTCACGGTAGGGATTTATTATTTTTAAGCGGTAATAAATTTCGTTAACGGCTATAAAGTTAGCCAAACCTTCTTCTAGGCTGATAAAAGCCAACGTACTGTCGTAGGCAAAAAAATTACTCTGAAAGATACCTACTACCGTAAGCGGCTGCTCGTGGGCTGTAAGACTGCCGGCAGGGAGTGTTAATAAATAAACATCATCGTTAAGGCCAACCCCTAAACTAAAGGCCAGTTCGCTGCCTAAAAGGATAGTCCCCTCTTGCGTGGGGAAGTAACCTGCTGTTATATTTAACCTGTTAAAAAATTCGGTATCATCAAAAATTTCTTGACTATTAGCTTTAACACTCACAATTTGATGGTCGTTAAAGCTCGACCTGATAAGGGTTTGCAGCTCGGCTTCCGCCACCACCGAACGTACGGCCGGTAGAGCCCTAAGCTCGTTAAGCTGCTCATTACTCAAAAAACCCCTACTACGTATCACAATGTGCGAGCTGCCAATCTCCAGCATGGCGCTAATAAAACCTTGCTGAAGGCCGTTCATCACCGCTAAAGTGGCGATGAGGCTCATAATACCGATGGCCATACCGATAATAGCCAAACAGCTGCCGGCTTTATCTTTTTGTTTGTATTTAGGCTTAAAATACCGCAGGGCGATAAATAAGAGCGGCTTATTCAACAATTAATTCCTCACTTATTAAAATATCATCAACATAAAACACTCGTAACACCGCTCGGCCATCAATGTAAAATAATTCGCTGCGGGTATTACCGGCAAAGCTGATGAGCTGCCTAAGTTCGTTATCAAGGTAAAAACGGCGCTCCACAATCATATCGTCTTGCCATAAATTATGAAACAGCCTATTTTGGCCGTCTGCCTCTATTTCTTCTATAATTAATTGTTCTAAATCGTTATAACTAAAATTACGTCTTTCGGTTACTTCACCGTCAAGGCTCATTATTTCACTAATAACTAAATTACCGTTAAAAATTTGCTCGCGGCTGTGCTGGCCGGCAAAATAAGAAACAAGGCCGATAAGCTGCCTTTCGGCATTATAACGATAGTTTTGCCGCACCATAAGCCGGCCGTTCTCGTAAAAATTATCTGCCACTAATAAGCCGCTATTTAAGATTAACCGGCTAAAATTATCTTGACTGCTTGTTAAAATTTCATTATTCCCATACATTATTACCGCAGACGAGATACTTTGCCAAAGAGCGCCGTTATGGCGGTAATTAAAACGTGCGCTGCTAAGTTGCCCATCTTGGTAGCTATCTTGCTGCATTAACTGCCCGGCTTCATTAAAAGTATTAGTGATACGCAGCCACAACCGGCCATCGCGGTAAATTTCTTCGCTTACCCGTTGTAAGCTACCATTATAAACGTTTACTTGCCGCGTTTGCGCCGCTAGAACGAGAGGAAATACTCCTATAAAAAATAATAAAGATACGGTTTTAAATAGCATTATTCAAGAATGGATTGCCACGCCGCCTAAAGCCGGCCGGCAATGACAAAGAATAACTCCTTTCTTTAATTTTCACCTTTCAATTTTCAACTATTCTAATAAGTTACTTAAAAAAACTTCTTTATTAAAAGGGGTAATATCGGTTATTTTTTCGCCGCTGGTTACAAAATAAACCGGTAAAGCCAGCTCTTTACCAATAGCCACCAAGTTACCGCCTTTAGCGCTGCTATCGTACTTAGTTAAAATGATACCCGATAGCTGTAAAGCCTCGTTAAATATTTCGGCCTGCCTTAAGGCATTTTGGCCGGTGGTGCTATCTATCACCAATATTTTTTTGTAATTTTCCGGCTTAATACGGCCGGTGATAATTTTATCAATCTTTTTAAGTTCGTTAACGAGCTCGGCTTTATTATGCATACGGCCGGCAGTATCGGCCAAAATAAGCTCATCTTTACGGGCAAGAGCGCTGCTAATGGCATCGTAAATAACGGCGCCGGGGTCGCCGCCGCTTTCGCTTTTAACCACTTTAAAGCCTTGCCGCTCGCCGTGCAAAGCCAGCTGCTGGCTGGCCGCCGCCCTAAAAGTATCGCCTGCCGCCGCCGTTAGGCCGCCGGCTAATTTGTTATCGATAAAATATCTAGCCAGTTTAGCAATGGTGCTGGTTTTGCCCACGCCATTTACCCCAAGCAATAAAAAGAGGTTAAGCTGCCCTTTTTCTAGCGTTAGCTGGCCTGCCGTTAAGTAGCCACCTAAAGCAGTCTTAATTAAAGTAACGGCTTCATCGCTGGTTTTGGGGCGTTTTTTTTCTAGTTCTTCGCTTAAAGTATAAGCCAGCACGGGGCCTAAATCGGCCTCGATAAGGGTGTCTTCAAGGTTATCGTAAAAGCTATCATCTATGCCTTTGCTAAATAATTGTTTTAATTTGCTGCCTAAGCTCATGAGTTAAGTGTATACTAAAAAGAGGGTAAAGTAAAGGGAGCGATATAAACATTAAAAGAGATAGGTAATTCTTAGAGCCATTAAAAAAACACCTCTCGATTTATAGTCAGAAATTTCATATTGCAGAGGAGAATTCAACCTTGAATAAAATAACCTAATACCCCCAAATTCTAGACCAATAGAGACGTTATTGACAGGATGCACATATTTAAAACCTACTCGCCAATTACCATAAATTATAGGCAAAGTGTGCAGATTAATTTTGTCAGAGATATTGCTCCCAATACCTAAGCTATAAGTAGTGTAAAGTGCAAAATAGGTGGCTTTAATATGAAATGGTAAGCTCACCCCTCCGCCAAGTTCTATTCCTGCTAGGTCTGTAAAGTATTCTAAATTTTCATTGTTATACTGAAATGTTTCTATTAAATGCGCGTAGTTAAAACCTATTAATGCATAGATAAATCTATTCCCTAGCGAAAAGCTGCCATTAACATTGAACGATCTTTTATTAAAAGTTATACCGGGCGCAATCGATATGTTTTTATTAAAATTTAAATGAACAACTCCTACAGGCTCAATGGGATGGGCAGACCTAAATAAAAGCATTTTATGAACGAGTTTTTTACAAAATTATCTATTTGCTTAATAATTGCCGGAGTATTTATTGTTGCGGTAGTGATAAAAAGAAATTCTGAGCCCATTTGCTGTAAGGTGTTCATATCAAAAACATGTACACTTAAAAATGAATACCCAGTATCTAAAGTTATTAAAGTTCCTCTTATTATCCATTCAGCATTATAAACATTTCCAATGTTTATGGTTTTTTCCATACTTGCCCAAATATTACCGTCATTCTGAGCAATGTACTCTTCTATAGTTTCTTGAAGTACGGTTCTATCTACAGGAATAAATTCATTGCTGTTAGCTAAACCACCATAAAATAAAGAAGTAAGTATTTCGGCATGTTCTGAATTACCTGAGGAAAATGGGACAACTAAAACTACAGGAACCCTTCTTTGCTTAGCCGTTAAATCTGCTGACTGGCTATTCTGGCGGGCAAAAAGCTCATGGCAAACAAATAAGATTAATACACATAATAATGCTTTTATCATATCATTAACTATTGCTCCTGCCGGTCTTTTGAGTTATTTTTTTGCAATTTGCGAATTATTAATGGGCTAATAGTACTAATAACAACTGCCGATAAAACTCCGACAATTAATTGTAAAGTATATTCCCTAACCCATTCAATAAACCCTGCAACTCTTCAGCGCGGGCGGGGTTGACTATATATATCCACTACTATCTGCCTTACTAAGCCATCTAATTGGTTAATAGTTTGCTGGCTTTCAATAACTTCTATAGCTATATCTCTTGCGGCTATAATTTGTTGTGTAATAGCCTGCGTTATAGTTATGGTTAAAAGGATATTATCCCCAAACCGTCGCAACTCTCCTCGCACTATCCACTCAACTTGTAATTGTCTAGCCCAATCAAAAGTCTGTTCTTCAATAGCTCTGCTTATAGCATTACGATCTAGCACAGTAAAGGCACTGCTATTATGCATACGCGTAAAAAATAAAGCCATCAAAGTTTCAGCCTCCACAGGGCTAATACCAGAAATAACATTAAATGGGGTTACGGCAATTACGGGGCGTTGTAATTGCTGCGCAAAAACAACCCCACAATTTAAAGACAAAAATACTAATAGCACAAACATAAACAATAATTTTTTCATACCTACCCATTTCCATCAATGTCAACACTTATACTTATTAGGTATAACATATAAAATTCATTCAGTAAAGGTATTTCATACTTAAAAAATCATAAAACACCTTATAATGCTTAAAGCACTTATTAGGATTTATAAGTCTACAGATAGATAAGTTTTATATCATTGTGGATGGTAGCTGAGTAGCTTAATCAAATGTTTATTAAAAAAACCTACTAATAGCTACCTAGCAGGAATATCACCAAAATCGGGGTAATCCCACCAACTACTAAAGGTGTTTCTTATAGTTGTTCTATTGGTTAAGCCTTGTATATTTTGCACCGGTAAAGAGTTGCCGCCTATATATAAATTTGCCAGCTGCGTAAGCGTACTTATATTTAGGCTGGTTAAGGGATTATTGGCTACATTAAGGCCGGTTAAATTAACATTGTTACTTACATCAAAGGTAGTTATTTGGTTATCGGCTATATTAAGGCTGGTTAAGCCGGTAAGGTTCGTTATGTTAAGAGCAGTTAATTGGTTGCTACCGGCGCTAACTATGGTTAAAGCGGTGTTGCTGGTTATATTAAGGCTCGTTAGTTGGTTAAAACTTACTCCAAGCCTCGTTAAACGGGTATTTCGGCTTATATCTAAAGTGGTTAACTGATTATTAGATAACCAAAGACCGGTTAAATTGGTGTTTCGCCGTACATCAATAGCGGCTAATTGGTTGCTGCCGGCAAAAAGCGTCGTTAAATTGGTATTTCTTCCTAAATCAATAGCCGTTAGTAAGTTATTGCTTATGCCAAGCGCGGCTAAACGCGTAAGCCGGCGTACATCTAGGCCGGTAAGTTGGTTGTTGCCTATATTAAGTTCGATTAAATTAGTAAGCCTGCTTACATCAATATTTGTTAATTGATTATAAAAAGCCATAAGATGAGTTAAGTTAGTAAGATGGTTAATATTAAGGCCGGTTAATTGATTACGGCCCACATTAAGCCAAGTTAAATTAGTTAAATTACTAAGGTCAAGGCTGGTTAGCCCCGTTCCATGCAGGTTAAGTCTTGTTAGTTTAGTTAGGTGATTAACGCTAAGGTTGGGCAGCCGGTTATTGCTTACATCAAAGTTGGTTAAATTGGTAAGGTTAGCAATATCAAGGTGAGTTAGCTGATTATTTTGCGCCTCAAAACTAGTTAAGTTGTTAAGATGGCCTATATCAAGGCTAGTAAGCCGGTTCCAGCCTACATCAAGCCAAGTTAAATTAATAAGATTACCTAAGTTTAGGCCGGTTAGTTGGTTTCTGCCGGCGTTAAGTTCGGTTAAATTAACAAGATTACCTATGTTAATATTAGCTAACTGATTATTACTTATATTAAGCACATCTAAACCGGTAATGCCATTTATATTAAGGTTACTTAGCTGGTTTCTGTCTAGCCTAAGCCAAGTTAAACCGGTATTGCCATTAGCATTAAAGCTGGTTAACCGGTTATTGCTTAAATTAAGCCAAGTTAAGCTACTTTGGGTACTCATAGTAAAAGTGGTTAGCTGGTTGCCATCTAAACGCAAACCGGTTATGCCGCTTAAATATTCAATGCCATTAGCATTGGTAATATTGCTATTATGAGCCTCAAAATCACCCCTAATATTGGCTAGGGCATTACTTAAAGCTTGCCCGGTTAAGCCGGCATTGGTGCCTAACCTTGCCGCTACAATATTACGCAAATTGACATCGGGAAATAAATTGCTAAGGGTAGCGCCGGCCGCTACCGGTGCGCCCTGACCATAGGCGCCGGCTAAAGTAATGAGCAATAATATAAGCGTTAAAACTTTTTTCATTTTTTGTCTCTTTTATACCGGCACTTTAGCATAGGCGTAGTTTAAAATCAAGTTACTTCTTAGGCGGCCGCATTGAGATAACTATCCATTTATAGGTAGCTTACTCAATCCCCTTCACCGGCGAAGGGAATTGGCAGACTATTTTTACTTTTGGCACCTATAGCCGGATAGGTACCCACATTGAGCTGCCCTTGTTTTAAAGAAAAATTTAGAGTAAAGTGGCATAACCATTTGTTTTTTGCTTATAGTCATTTCTGGCCTAGCTATACCTGTAAGACGGTTGCACGACATTAATAAACCGGGCTGGCATTTGCTGGCGCTACTTATTTTTGCAGTTGGCCCCATTAAATTGCTAATGGGGCTATATAAAGATGGTGATATAGGCGATAACCGCTTTGGCCCCGACCCATCAATGCCAACGATAAAAATACAAACTTAACGCTGTAATCCTCCCTATACACTCTTTCTCATAAATGCTATAGTTACCTTATGCTTAATACCTCCCACGATTTACGCCTTTTACACGATAACGCCGATGTTTGGCTGTTTGAAAAGCCGGCCGGCCTTGCCGTACAAGGCGGTAAAGGGGTAAGCTATAGCTTTGAAGATTTAATTAAAGATAGCCTAGACGAAAAACCTTACCTAGTACACCGCCTAGATAAAGACACGGCCGGTATTTTACTGGTAGCTAAAAGCAGCAGCGCTGCCAGCAAATATAGCAATTACTTTAAGAGTAAGGGGCGAGCGGTTAAATTGTACAAAACTATCGTAAGCGGTAACTTTAGCAAAACTATGGAGATAACCGATAAAGTTTATACCGATAAAGGGCTGCAAACGGCGCATACTTCGGCCAAATTAATTAAACAATATGGCAAGTTTAGCTTAGTACAGTTACAGCTGCATACAGGACGTATGCACCAAATACGGCAGCACTTAAGTAAACAAGGCTTTTTTATTGTGGGCGATGACAAATACGGTAACTTTGATTTAAACCGTGAACTTACCCGCCAATTAAAAGCTAACGGCCAAGAACTAAAGTTAATGCTTTATGCCAGCCAGCTAACCATTAAGGAAGAAGGCATTAATATTAGCTTAGAGCTGCCTAGTTATTTTAAAGAACTGTTAAAAAATTAAGAAGTAAGAATTAAAAATTAAGAACTAAATTTTTTTACTTCTTAGTTGTTAATTATTAATTCTCCAAAGGAGATAGTTATGGCCATTATCAAAGATTTAACTATTAACAACTTTAGAGGCTTTACAGGCAGAAACTCACGAAGAAAAACGTCTTTACAAGGATTGTATCCACTGGGATTTAGCACATTTGTATCTATCGCCCCTGCAGCAATTTTTGGCCGATAATGTTATAGTTGAAAGGTGAAACCCGATAAAGGCTTTTTCAGTTTTCACCTTTCAGTTTATAAAAGAGGTAACCGTGAAAAAAATATTATTTATTTTATTAATCATCACCCCCATACTCGCCCATAGCCGCAGCGATTTAATAGTTGTTTACCCCAGCCAGTACATCGAGTTCGATTTTCATGCGGCCAACAGCACCACAGAGGCGCAGTTGTTTACCGCTCTTTACGAGGGTCTGTTTAATTTAAACCCGCGCACGATGCGCCCCCAGCCGGCAGCCGCCGAACGGTACACGGTGAGCGAAGACGGCCTTACTTACACGTTTTTTATTAGGCAGGGCCTTGCTTTCTCCGATGGCAGCCCGCTCAACGCCCATAGCTTTTACCATAGCTTTTTACGGCTGCTTAATCCGGCAGCCGACCATCTTACCGCCGCTAAGCTAGATGTTATTGAAGGGGCCAAAGCTTACCGCTTGGGCGAAGCCGGCCTTGACGGCCTCGCAATTAAAGTTGTAGACAATCACGAATTACAGCTTACCCTTAACGAAGTTACGCCGCACTTTACCGCTTTATTAACCCACCATGCCTTTAGCCCCATCAGCGGGCGGCAGCTGCCTATGTTATGGGACGAACCGGCCCGCATTGCTTTTTCGGGCCCTTATACCATAACTACTATTACCGAAGATAGTATTATTATGGAACGTAACCCCTTTTACCGTGCTCCCGGCGAGGTACTAACGGCACGGATTATCGTACGTTTTAGCGATGACAGAGAACGTATCGCGGCCGATTTTAACCGCTTTTTGGTAGATTGGGTTATGCCCGGCAGTTTTGACCCTAACTTAATATTAGAGAGGGGCGCCCTACAAATTAATGCCATGTTTGCTACCACTTATTACTTTTTTGCCAGCGATAACCCTCTCTTTAGTAATACCGCACTTAGGCAGGCATTAGTACAGGCTATCCCCACAAACGAACTTAGAGCTAACCAAATTATCAGGGCCGAAAGTTTAGTGCCGGCCATTCAGAATTACCCGCGTGTGCGGGGGATAAACCATAATGCCCGTGCCGCCGCCAACGCACTTAGACGGCTGGGTTTTCGTAACGGGGCTAATTTGCCGGAGCTTACCATAGCGACCTTTAGCGAAAACGATAGTAATGCGGTAGCCATTAAAGAGGCATGGCAGGCTTTAGGATTAACGGTATCTATTATCACCCCAGCCCCTAGCCAAGATTATCTTGCTTTTATTGCCGAGAGTAACCCAACTTTAGCTTTAATGAGCTGGGTAGGCGATTTTTTAGACCCTATGGCCTTTTTACAGCTGTTTACCAGCCAAAATCCTTTAAATTTTTCTAGTTTTAAAAGCGCCGCTTACGACGACCTACTGCGCCTAGCCAACCACCAAAGCGGCAACGAGCGGCTTAACACCCTAGCCGATGCCGAGCGGCTGCTGATAGCCGGCGGTTATGTTATCCCCATTGCTCACCCGCCAAGTATTAACCTTATTAACCCCCAAGCAGTGGCCGGTTGGTATGCTAACCCCCTTAATATTTATCCTTTTGCCGGTTTACGTTTAGCGCCGCTGCCGGGTATGCCGGCTTTACCGGTTAGTTTTTAAAAACCCGCTAACAATTATTAGCGGGTTTATGACTTTTTTTGTTAATTATTGGGCGGCTACCCCTCTCCAAGAACTCTTTCAAAGGCACGAAAAATTTCGGAAACTAACACGCTCCTATCTTTATTAGATGGCTTATTAGCATAAATAAAAAGTTTACCTTGTTTATGGTAAGCTTTCATTTTATCACTAAAAAGGGCTAAACGACTTTTAATGTTTTGCCCGCTATCTTGATAAACGTCATCAATAATTTCATTAAGAGCAGTAAAATTAATAATCTTTCGTCGCCAATTCTCGTGTGCAGGGTAGTTCTCAGGTCGTTCTTTGATAAAGTTTTCCACAATATCAAGAAAGCCTCTGTAGGCCCTACTTTTTTTATACTCAATATTATCCACTGATGTACCTCCCTTATTATACGGTACATTATATAATATAGACATCTTAATTTAAAAAAATTAAGCACTCTTTTAATATTTTATTTAAATTATTAGTTAATTAATTTTTGCTAAAAAAATCAACAAGGTCGTCATGTATTTTATTAATTTCAGGGTTTTTCGATCTGTAATTGGGGCTGGAAATAGTTTTATACTCTTCTTCGCTAATAACCTCAGTAGGAATAAATGGCGGAGGATTTAGATATTCCTCTAGAGTGCTTAGTTTTTCCTTTATGCGCCTGTCAACACATTCTTCTACAAATTTTTCTAGAGCATTAAGTAACGAAGAATTTTGCTCATTTAAAATAATATCATCAGCTTCTAATTTCATAGTTAAATTATAGCTTACTATAAATAAAAAGTCAAATCTTATTACGACTAAAACTGTGCCTTAATTAAAGGTTGACAAAAAAAGATATTTCCATTATAGTAAATTAGGTTAAATTTTACTATTTTTATCAAAAAATTAACAAAAATTTTAAAAAAGTCAATATGAACTACCCTAAAGAACAAATTGTAGACGAACTTAATAAAACAATTTTATCGGCCAGCGGTTTTCGCAAAGAGTTTGGCGATGGTCAATTAATTAAAGATACCGATAGCTATTTAACTATGGCTGCCGCCTGTAGTTTTGCCCGTTTTTTACGGAGCGAGGTTGGCAATAGTGCCAAGCTAATTATTAGCAGTGATAGCAGGCCAAGCGGCCCGGCCTTACAAAATTTAGTTTACTTTGTTTTTAGTACGTTGGGGTTAAAAGTTACCTCGTTACCGGTGTGCGCTTTGCCGGAGCTTTCTAGTATTGTACGTGCCGGTGGTTACGATGGCTTTTTTTATATTTCGGCCAGCCATAATCCGCCTGCCGATAATGGCTTTAAGTTTGGCCTAAGTGATGGAGCCGTACTTGCCGCTAATAAATGCAAATTAGTTATTAATTATTTTAAAAATTTAATCTTAAACCCCAGTGAAGAGTTTTTAAAGCTAACCGGTATTTATAGCAAGGTAACTATTAAAAATTTGGCTATTGCGCATAACTCCTATCAACAAACTATGCTGGCTACACTGGGTAACGAACAAGTAGTTGCCGCCATTAAACTTAGTTTAGCCCGCAAACCTTTAGGGGTGGTGATAGATTACAACGGCTCGGCACGGATTAACAGTATCGACCGAGAATTTTTAAAAGATTTAGGCATTAAAAGTGTTACCATTAACCATCAGTTAGGCCGCTTTGCACACGATATTATCCCCGAAGGTGAAAACTTAGAGCCGGCCCGCAAGTTATTAGAGCGCGAACATCAAAATGATAGCGATTACCTGCTGGGTTTTTGCCCCGATTGCGATGGCGACCGCGGTAACTTAGTTTATTACGATGAGGCCAAACAGCAAGCCGTTACGATGGGCGCACAATTAGTTTTTGCTTTAAGTGTGTTAAGCGAGCTGGCTTATCTTAGTTACCTTAACACCGAAATGACTAAAGTGGCCGTTGTAGCTAACTGCGCTACCAGCCTGCGTATAAACGCTATTTGCACGGCCTTTGGGGTTAAATTATTTACCACCGAAACCGGCGAGGCTAATGTGGTAGGCAAAGCTGCCGCCCTGCGTGAAGAAGGTTATACCGTGCGCATTTTGGGTGAAGGCAGTAATGGCGGCAATATAACCTACCCTAACGTTATCCGCGACCCTTTAAGCACCTTGTGCAGCCTTATTAAATTATTGGCTGTGCCGCAGCTTTATCAGCTGTGGTGTACCGCCAGCGGGCAAAGTTATGAGGCCCACTTTACCTTAGCCGATATTATTGCCGGCCTGCCTAACTACAGCACCACCAGCATAGCCAGCGCCGAGAACATGTTACAAGTTAAAAGCAGCCCCAAATTAAAGGCGGCTTACGAAGAGGCTTTTATCGCCCAATGGCCGCAGCTGCAAACAATTTTTACCGAGTTTGGTTATACAGTTACCAACTACCAATTTATAAATTACGAAGGGCAAACCGAGCGGGCCGGCAAAGGCAGCCGCAGCGGCGATGAAAGCGGCGGCTTGCGCACCATCTTTTATAATGAAGACATCCCGCTCGGCTTTTTTTGGCTGCGCGGCAGCAAAACAGAGCCGGTAATGCGGATAATGGTGGATATAAAAGACGGCAACCCAGCCTTACTAAGCCGGCTGCAAAGTTTTTTAACCGGCTTAATTATAGGTTAATTATTTACTTATAGACGGCAATGGCATTAAGTATGTTATTTGGCCGCTCCCGTAAACCGCAGGTACCATAATAAAGCATTCGTCATAATAGAGCCGCAGTTGCATGGCGGTATGCCTAAGTTTTTAATGACTTTAGCTTTATCTTCTAGCAGTACCTCTATGCGTTCAGCCTCATCTAATTGCTGCTTACCTTTGTTCTCTAAATCTTCGGCCAAAAAAATATACAGGGTATTATTAAAGAGGGCCGGGTTAGGGCTATCACTGCTTAACAAAGTAAGTTTGCCGGCTAAGTAACCGGTTTCTTCCAGCAGTTCTCGCCGGGCGGCGGCGATGGGTTCTTCGCCCTTTTCGATAATCCCTGAAGGGAACTCGGTTGTAAGTTGCCCTAATCCGTGCCTAAACTGCTTAACCAATATCATTTTATCACCATCGGCAGCGGCTAAAACCGGTACCGTTACCACCCAGTTAGGGCTGTTTATGCGGTAAAACTCGCTGGTATAGCCATCACCGGCCTGCCTTGTAATACCATCTACGGTAAAAATGCGGCAATCGGCTATGGACCTATGGCTAATATCTTTATAAATTAACTGGCTCATCTTTATCTCCTCTTTTTATGCTTTAAAGCCTTAACGGCCTGATTAACCTTAGCTTCTTTACTTTGTTTTTTTAATTTTTCCCACTGGTTTACTAAAGTTAAATATAAATCGGCTTTATTTTTAAGGTTAAAAAAATTATTTTTTTCTATAATTAAAATGATGGGCATATAAATGTAGCTGTACCACGAGCTGGCCGCTTCGGCAAGGCTTATTGTTCCGCCAATTTTTTCGTTTAAATAATATTTGTGTACCATAATGTGGTTAAGTAATTTTTCGTAACTGCCCGGTTTAGTAAAAATAATATTATTCATATCGATAACATCACCTAAGTGAGTTTTAGCTAAAAAATCAGTGCGCTCAAAAGCCACAACAGCTTCTTTAATTTGCTCGATACTCCAATCGGCTTGTAATTTAATTTTAGCCGAAAGCTCGGTAATTTCGGCATCGATGTAAGCCACTCCCAGCGCCTTAGCTACCGAAACCCGATGGTTGCCATCGCGGATAAAATAAAGGCTGCCCAACTTATAAAGCTGTATCACCGGCAGGTTAATATTATTGTGGTAAGCTTTACTCACCGATACCCAGCGGGTTTTTAAAAAAGCATTTTTAGGCCAAAAACCCTCACTAAAATCGTCGGCCCGTTCTTCACTGCCAACAATATCACTTAAAGCTACGCTTCTTATCCCCAAATAACTTTGGTCTTTAGCTTTAACCAGCTGCTGCACCTCGTTAAAAGGGAGTAACTCGCGCTGCTTAAAAAAAAGTTTGGTTAAATTAAAACGGCCTTTACGGTAAGCACGGTAAAAATCGGCTTCGGCTTGTTGGTTTATATAGTTGCTCATGGTGTTTTGTACTCTAAAATAAAATAGTTGTAGCAATTAATAAGAGCGCTTTTTTCGTAGCGGCGCACCCGCGGTAAATTAATGTCATCAAGATGGATATGGCCATGCAGCTGGTAAGTTGGTTTAAATTTTTTTAAAAACCACCTAAATATTTTAAAGCCTTCGTGGCAAGGGTCGATGTCATCGCCAAGCCGGTAAGGCGGAGCGTGGCTAAGTAAAATATCGAGGTAGCGGCCATATTTAATTTTATTAAAAACTAAACGCGGGATAAGCCGCACAATACGCCATAGCATTTGGCCTTCGGTATATTGGCTTAAACCGCCGTTATACAGCTTGCTGCCGCCTAAACCGGCTATTAAAAGCTGCCCTTTGTTAAGGTTAATCACCTTATCTTCTATACACTGGCTGCCGTAACCGGCCAGCTGCTCTTGTATATTGCTTTCTTTAAAAAAAGGCCAAGCCGTTAAATTGTGGTTGCCAAACACAAAATAAAGAGGTTTGCCCAATACCGTTACAATGTATTCGTAATAATCCATATCAAGGTCGCCGGCAGCCAGCACGGCATCTACCTTATAATTTTTAACTTCGGGCGAATAAAGCACGGGGGCTACTTTATCGGCAATACACAGCAAACGCATAGTTAGATGATACAGGTTAAATTAATTTTAAACAAGGGCGGTTTGCTACCGGGTAGTTATCCTATAAGTAACACTCTAAATTTTATCTGCCGGTACAAAAAAATTTAAGCGGCTTTTTCCATCTATTTTTCTATTTTTTCTTTAATTATAGTGATATATTACTTGACAATTTTTAGTTATAAATTTATAACTTTAGAAGAGTTTTAACTTATAATAAAAATATGAATATATAAAGTATAGCTAATATATTAATTTGTAAAAGGACAAAAATATGCAATTAAATTTACGGGCTAAAAATGTGCTGCTTATATGCGGCAGCATTGTGGTGGTATTTGTTATGGGGTTTTCGCTGTTAAGCATTTATGTTTATAGACAAGCTTACAATCAAAGTTTATTACTTAGCCGCAGCAGCGCCGAAAAAGTGGCAGGGTTTATTAATACTTCGGCTACGCTCGATGTGGTAGCTTCGTTAGGGTTAGCCAACAATATAGAAAGTATCCTGACTGAAGTTGATGATATTGCTGTCCGGTACGAAATTATCAAGGCCGGTTTAGAAGGGTTAGCCCAAAAGTTAAGCGGGACTTTCGATAATTTATTTGTGATGGTAGATAATTTAGATAGCTCCGGTAACGAGCAATTTGCTTGGGTAGTAGATAGCTCGGCCCGCTTTATAAGCAACAGCAGCCTTAACAGCAATTTTTTACCTTATCAAGTTGTTAGGCAAAGTAACCAAATAGAGCGTATGGAGCCCTTTATTTTTAACAACGAACTATACGTGGCTATGGCCGTGCCTATTCATAACTTAGTAGGAAGCTTTAGCGGTATCGTTGCTGCCGGTATTAAAGTAACCACTCTGCAAGGCGGGCTTATGGCGGTAAGCGATAGTCTGCAAATCGATGGCGCTTATGGAATGATGGTAACCTCTAACTTAATGAATATTCCCGGCTTAAGCGGCCAAGCTCCGGCTCATATTAATAGTTTATTCGACCCTAATATGATAAGAAGTATAGAACGCTCCTTAATTACCGGGGAAATACTTGCGCTAGAGTACGATAACCTTCGTACCCATGAAAAAAGTTTGCTGGTTTTAGTGCCTTTAATTCCTTTTGGAGTAACCGATGTTTGGCTGGCCGGTTATGTAGTGCCTATGCGTACCGTTACCACGCCGGCCCTGCGCATAATTAATTTTTTAGTGCTTATGGGTGTTGCTATTGTTATGGTAAGCAGCCTCGTTGTTTTATGGGCTGTTAGCTGTATGGTTAAAGTGATTATCCAAAATAAAGAGTATTTAGACAAATTTGCCTTAGGTGATATGACTTTTGAGATAGATGATAAGCTTTTAAAACGCAGCGATGAATTTGGTGTAATGATGCGCGCCTTCGATAGTGTAGGTAATAATTTAATTAAGGTGATAAGCGATACCAATAAAGTAGTAACCATCATAGAGCATACGGCCGGTGAAATGTACGCAGCCAGCGAAGCCGTGTCATCGGGCAGCAGCCAGCAGGCGGCCAGTACCGAAGAGATAAGCGCCAGTATAGAGGAGATGGGCAGCACCATTGCCCAAAATGCCGATAACGTTAAACGTACCGAAAAAATTGCCGAAGAAGCGGCGGGCAAAGCGGCTCAGGGTGGTAAAGCCGTTAGCCAAACGGTAAGCGCTATGAAGAGTATTGCCGAAAAAATTAGCGTAATAGAAGACATTGCCAGCCAAACCAATTTACTGGCTTTAAACGCCGCTATCGAGGCAGCCCGTGCCGGCGATGCCGGACGCGGCTTTGCCGTAGTGGCCGGCGAGGTACGTAAACTAGCCGAACGCAGCGCCGTTAGCGCCACCGAGATTAGCGAGCTTTCGCATAATAGTTTAACGGTAGCGGAAGAGGCCGGCCAATTAATAGAGAGCATTGTGCCGCAGATACAAGAGACGGCGAGCTTAATCCGGGAGGTAGCGGTGGCCAGTAAAGAGCAGCAAAGCGGCGTAGAACAAATAGAAAGAGCGATGACCCAGCTAGATAGTGTAACCCAAAGCAATGCCGCCAGCAGCGAAGAACTGGCCAGCAGTACCGAAAACCTTAAAGGGCAAGCTAAAAAGTTAGAAAAGATGATGGCTTTTTTTAAAGTACCGCAGCAAGAGGCTAAATTAGAATACAAAAAGCCTTTATAAAGCGGCAATCCAAAATTAAGACCTATAAATGGATAGTTACCGGTAAAATGGGAGTGTACAAAAGCTGTCTAAACTGTTAAAATAAATGAATGGAAGAGAGCAAAAAAATGATATGCCCTAAATGTGGAGAGCAAACTGGGCAAATGAAAAAA
>WRBN01000002.1 GCA_009784515.1 Spirochaetaceae bacterium
GTAGATTTAGCCGGCGACATACGGCAGATGGTAAGCGAGATGCCCGATGATTTAAGAGAGTATTTAACGGAAACATTAGTAACAAAAAATTAAAAACTTTTATCTTCCAGTTATTAATTGTTAATTTTCTATCACCTATTTATAAAGCGTACGCCGGGAAAGCCCTGCCGTTGGTAAAGGCTAATTAACGGCTCGGGTAAATCGTTTGGGCCATTAGCAATAAAAAATAACACTTGTCCCAGCCCGGCCGACATATATAAGCTGCTTTGGAAGCCGCCTAACTTAATATGCGGGTAAGCCCAAATAAATACCTCCATCGGCATACGGGCCGGCAGTATCTCTACCACCCCTAACGAACGGTAGTGGGCTATTTGCGCGGCTGTAGGGGCGGCATTGGGGTGCGGTTTTAAAAAGATAGCGTAATCTGCGTAGTCGCGTAATATTTGGGCTAAAATGGTATTAAAGTTAGCCGGGATAGGGTCGCTCATAGTTACCACTAAAGGCGGGCGGTTGGCGCTGTTTTGGCCAAGCAAGTTGTCAAAGTAGGTGCGGTCAAAGTTTACCAGCTGTAAAAAAGATTCGGTTTGAGCCCTGTTAAGCAAGCTAAATAAAAATTGCGGCGTAACCTCGCGGGCATTAATAAGCATACGGGCAAGGCCCATACGGTAATCGGCCGAGAGCAGTAAATCGGGGTGGCTTAGCCATAATTCGGCAAAAGGGTAGGTAGCAAGGGCAAACATTTGGTTAGCAAGGTCGGCCCAATTATTGTTGGTGCGCGGCAGGTGGGCGGCGCTGCCGGTAACGCCGGCCCGGTAAAATAAATTAAAATAAAAAAGCATAGCGTTATTAAAAACCTCGAAGCCGGCGCCGGTGCGGTTAAAAAGGTTGCGGTAAAAGTTGTAAGTGCCCGTGCCATCGGAGAGGATGCGCACAAAGTAGTTGCCGTCTTTTACCCCATTAGCTATAAGCAGCTCGATGAAGATACGCCCGGCTTGCATATCATCGGTGTATAAAGTAAAGCTGGCGTTAGGGTTTTGCTGGATTATCCGGGCCACTTCGCGGCCCATCAGGGCTACATCGGCGGTGGCGCCGGGCGTGCCTACTAAGGTAAGGTGGCTGGGCTGGGCCTCGTTATTTAAAGTGCCGACCCTAAAGTACCACAAAAAAGATGGGGTGTTGTGCAGCTGGGCGTGCAAAGCTACGTAAAGGGTGGGTAAAGTGCCCCAGGGTATGTAAATAACATAATCGGTGGCCGGTAAAACGGCGGCACGGTTGGCCGGCAAATTAATATGCTGCGCCCACAAGTTGGTAGTTAGCAGCAGGCAACTTAGCAAAAGTTTATATTTCATATTTAATATGATACGCTGCGGCTAGTTAATAGTCAACTACTTATAAGGCGTTTTACGGCCGGCAGCTTGTTATAAATAGTTAGCTATATTTACCGTAAAAAAGCATTATAAGTAGTTGACTAATTTTTGGCCATATGTTAGTGTTACCTCATTACAAATTGCACATTTTTTAGAGGAGAAATGTAAATGAAAAAAATAGCTTTATTAGCTATGGTTGCTATGTTAGCCGTAAATGCTTACGCTGTAGAAATTGGTTTTGGCGCTAAATTAGGCGCCGGTATTGCCATGAACCATGACACTACCGACGTGGATAGTGCTGGCCTTTTCCAAAACCGTGAATTAGCCATACCAATGGGCGGCGAAATTTTTGTAAACTTAGGTTTTAGCGAACTTATTGCCTTACAACTTGGTGTAGCTTTAAGTTACAGCATTGGTATTGGCGATTTAAACGCTCGTACTCAACCAGATGGCGGTGATTGGACCGATTGGGCAAGCACCGATCGCGGCGATTTCAGCACCGGCGCTTTTACCGTTGGTTTAGATATTTTGGCCCGCATTAGCCTGCCTATCGATTTTCCACTTTATGTAGCTATTGGCCCTAACGTAAGTTATACTCGTTTTAGCGCATCGTATGATGGCGATTCTCTAGGCGGTTTCCACTACTTAGACATTACCGGTGTATTAGAAGTTGGTACCGAGCTTCCTTTAGGCCCAGGTAACTTATTAATTGGTTTACGCAGCCGTATTGGCGGTGGTTTTGCTATCGGTGAATTTGATGATGATGGTAACAGTGTTGATAACTGGGACGATGGCGTATCGTACCGCCGTTTTATCGGTGAATTTGCTGCCCTACGTGTAGGTTATAGCATTAACTTTTAATAATATCTCCATTAAAAAAGATATTAACATAGCAGTAAATAACCCCCTTGCGCTAACAAGGGGGTTATTTTATTTTATGACCACAAAAGGCACAAAATAAAAAACTTAATTTTTTGTGGTTAATTTTTTCTTACTTATTTTTTTAATTAAACTGACGTGTTAATTTTAGTGCCTTGACAATAAACCAAAACAATATTATGATAACATTTAAGAAGCCGCAAGGCTTTGGTAAACAGGGCGCGCTAACTTATAGGGAAAAATTCTTATAGGGAGGTGTAAAAAATGTGGGTAAGTGAAAAAACACTACTACGAGCATTACTATTTGCACTGTTTATGCTCGTAATAGCACTACAAAGGTTACATTAAAAACGTAACTTTACATTTCTGAGGCTGGTTTTGCTAGCCTCAGTTTTTTATAGTTAGATAATATCCTATTTTTTAACTAAAGTCAAGGTAAATTAACCGCCGGTTAATAAAAAGTAACCAACTTTTAACAAACCAAAGATAGACAAAGCCGGGCAAAGCTAGTATTATTAAGCCAAGTAGCCGAAAATTTAAAAAAGTACTCTTTGGGATAAGTTAAAATGCTAAAATTAATGGTTTTGTTTATCTTTACTACAGCTGCCTTGCTGCCGGCTCAAAATAGCCTTAACAGCGAGCTGGCTTTGCTGCATGTGCGTACGGCTTTGGCGGCTTACCATAATAACTCGGTAAACGAGGCCGCTGCTATTATCCAGCAAGCCGGCCCCTTTGCCCGTGCCTATGCCGGTTACTTTGTGGTAAGCGGCCTTATTGCTCAACGGCAAGGCCTTTACGGCGAGGCGATAGAGCGCTTTGAAGAGGCTTTAATTACCGGCAATAGCGATAATCTGTTTACCCGCAATCAAGTTATCGCTTGGCTATTACCGCTTTATTACCGGGCCGGCCGTTACCAAGAGGCGGTTAGCCTATATCAGGTTAATTCGTTGGTAAATGACGATTCTAATGCCCTCTTTTACCTGCTTAGTTTACAGCGGCTGGGCAGCAGCCGGCTATTTGAGGAAGCCGATAGTTTAATTTCGCTTTATCCAACTAACTTTAGTCTTTACTTTGCTTTATTAAACGAAGCCGGCTTTAGCGGCCGTTATTTAGCTAACTTAAGATTTTTAGCCTTAAACCAACCGCAGGTAGTAAGCGATGAAGTAACCCGCTCTTTAATGGTGGCGGCGTTAAGAGGGGTGCAAAACGAAGATTTACGGCGCGAGCTGATAAGCTTGAGCCAAAATTGGCTGCGCACCGATATTAACTTTCGTAACCTTAGCCTGTTAGAGGGCGGCCTAGTTCCTTTATTAGCCGATGATGAAGAAGCCACCAGTTTGTTTATAGAGATAGATTTACTGCCGGAGCCCCCTAGTTTTACCGAAGGCAGCGAGGTTTTTATTTTAGGGCGCGACCGTACCCTAGATGGCTTTGCCGATGAACTTGGCCGGCTAACCTTAAACGAGGCCGTTTGGCATTCTTATCTTAACCAAAGCGGCCGTCCTCATTACAGCGTTAATATTGTAAATGGTTTAATTACCAGCATTAACGAAAAACGCGGCCACAACGAAATTTTATGGGAGTTTATCAGCTACCCTTATGTTAGCCGGGTTACCGTTAGCTTTCCGCAGCTTAATCAAGTAGGGGCGCGGCGGTTAGTTTATACCATTGTGCCGGGCAGCATCACTTTTGCGCCGCCGGCTAACCATAGCCTAAGGGCCGATTGGGCTGCTGTGCCTGTTTTTAACGCTACAACGGCCCTGCCGGAGCAATGGCAGCTGCTGGCCAATAGCAGCCAGCTAGATGAATATTACGGCAGTTTTCACTTTAGAAGCATGCGGCTGTTAAACGGCGAAGTAGTTACCATCTTGGAAGATTCCAGCGGGCGCGGCCGTTTTGATTATTTGCTGATGGTGCAAGATTGGCAAGTGCAATATGCTCGGCGCGATGTAAACGGCACCGGCAACTTTAACTTATTTGAATATTACCGCGATGGCGTATGGGTAGGGTTAGCTTATTTTGGTGATGACCGCGAAATAGCCGTTTATTTTGAAGATTGGCAAACTATCCCTATTAAGTTGTGGGATTTTGACCGCGATGGTTATATAGATGCCTATTACTTTGAAGGGCCTTTGGGCCGCGAATTTAACTTATCGGCCAATTTGTTAAGGCCGGTTACGGCTGCCGAAATTTTGGCGTGGCATCGGCTGGGCAGCTTAATACCTTAAAAGGAGAAGATTCTTTTGTTTAAAATAGTACGGCCGTTATTACTAACTGCTTTAATTTTAATTTTGCCTGTAACTTTGGCGGCTCAAAATATCAATACCGACCCAATCGGTTTTTACGCCGCCGCCATACGGGCCGGCCGGCCGGTAGATATGGCCGAACTTATCGCCAGTTTAAATAACCGTTTAACCTTAGAGCTTAACAGCGGCGATTTTCAGCAGGCTTTAGTTTACGGCGAAAGCCTTAATGCCTTTAATGCTATTACCGCCAGCCGGCTTAATACTCTATATGCCCAATTTTCGCGCCATGTGGCCGAAACCAGCAGTCCCGGTGTGGCCTTAGCTACTTTGGGTAATCAAGTAAATATTAGTTTGTTAGATAACGATATGCTGCTTTATTTTTTAGGCTTAGCCGAGCAAAATTTAGCGGCCGTAACTTTTAATTTGTTACAAAGCGAGGCTCAAAGGCGCGGCCTTGCGCACAACCATAGGCTAACGGTGGTTAATAACCCGGCCAACTGGCTAAGCGGTACGGTAGTGGTTTATGTAGATAGGGGCTTTATCCGCCGTGGCGGTATGGTGGTGCCTAATGTTAATTTGGGCTCGGGCTTTTTTATCGATAAGGCCGGCTACATACTTACTAATTACCATGTCATTGCTCCCTTAGTGGAGAGCAGCGGCCGCAATACACCGGCGGCGCGTCTTTCGGTAGAGCTGGCGGGGGCGCAAGGTGAGCGCGTGCCGGCCGAGCTTATTGGCTTTAGCCGTATTAACGACATTGCTTTGCTGCGCAGCAGCGTTAGCTCTCATTATGTTTTTTCGTTTGCCAACAGGCGGCCGGTTACCGGCGAGCAAATTTTTGCTTTAGGTTCGCCCGGCGGATTGGCCTCTACCCTTACCAGCGGTCTTGTCAGTAACGCTAACCGCACTTTAATGCCTATAGGCGATATTATCCAAATAGATGCAGCGGTAAACCCCGGTAATTCGGGCGGGCCTTTAGTGGGCAGCAACGGCGAGGTACTGGGGGTAGTTTTTGCCGGTATCGAGCAATTTCAGGGCGTTAATTTTGCCTTACCCAGCGATTTAATTGTTTCTTTGCTGCCTAAACTGGCGGCTAACCGCACCGATGCCGCTTTGCCCTTTTTGGCTTTAGCCTTGCACGAATGGAGCAATATGCAAGAGGTAACTTACGTGGCCGGCAACTCGTTAGCAGCTTATAATAATTTAAAAGTTGGCGATAGGTTGGCAGCGCTTAACGGCCAAACGCAAAGCAGCCGGGCGGCTTACCAAAAATATTTAATGAGCAAACCGATAGGGGCTCTCATTAGGGTAAACTTTCAAAGCGCCGCTGACGGTACGGCCGGTGAGGCGATTACTTTAATAGAGCGCCGGGCCAGCAACTTTGGCCGCAGTTTAATGGACAGAAGCACGATAGAAGAGTTATTCCCGCCGCTTACCGGCATGAACATAGAAAGAATAAGCCGGCGCGACTATGTAGTTCGCCAAGTTTATCCGGCCACTTTAGCCGGTGTTAATCGCTTTAGCAGCGGCGATAGTTTTACTTTGCTGCGCCAGCGGTTTGTTGAGCAAAACGGCCACGAATTTTTAGTACTTAACATTCGCTCGTTAGTGAGAGCGCAGGGGCTATTAGAGGGGCCAAACGGCTTGCAATTTGCCGTACCTTTTAATAGTAACGTTTGGTTGTAACACACTAACCCGGCATTACAGCAGTTATAATGCCGGGTTAATTATGATGCAAAAAAGGAAATGAATGAAAAAACTCACTTTATTCTTTATTATTATCGGCTTAACGGCCTGTACTCGTGAGCCGCGTACCGTAAGATTAGACGATTTTACCCCGCCGGAGAGTTTTACTCTACAGCAGCCTCCGCCCATAAATGAAGTTAGCTGGAGCGAGCCGCCGGTAAATTTAATTAACTGGCAGCTTTCGCATGTTTTTTCTTCGTTAAATGGTGAAGAAAGCGCTTATTTAAAACAAGTGGGTAACCAGCATACCGTTTTTCCTTTTGTTTGGGATAGGTTTCCTAACATCGACCGCGACCCTACCGAAGACGAAACCGGTATTGTGGTGCCTATTAATAATTACAGAGCTATTTGGTTAGATGCTATCTCTTTACCCGGTTATGCGTTACCGGCCATTTTTTTAAAGTTAATCGCCGCTAACGGCCAGCAGCTGGCTTATGTTTACCGTAATATAGATAACGTAGCGGTAGAGATTTTTGCCCTAGAAAGTTTGGGCGAGATTAACCTATCTATGGTAGCCGGCGAGCTTTTTATCGACCGTGAAGAAACAGTAGCCACCGGGCTGGAGGTGCATCGTTACGGTTTTAGCGGCAGCAGCTTTCAGTTAAACAGTGTTTTTATTCGTAACGAAAGTACATTGTTAAATAACCCCGAAGCGCGAGCTTTAAGGGCTTTAGATGTAAGGGCCCAAGAGGCTTTTTTGCACGGCCCGTGGATACGCAGCGAACTAGACAGCGGCTCGTTTTTGGCTACCAACAGCGGACAGGTGTTGGTACAGTTTAGGCCCGAAAGCCGGGAAATAGTTTTTGGCGAGCACGATATGCTGGAGGTTTTTAACTGGAATTTTTCTACCCGTTTACAAACCGGTTTATTATTAAGCACCCGCAATAGCCAAATAGATTACATTACCAGTAACATTACCATTGTTTACCACAGCAACAACGAAATTTTGCTGCGTTTTAACGGCGATTCGCCGTGGCGGGGCACTTACCGCCGTATGACGGCCAGCCAAATGGAAAGCACCTTACCCCGAAGCCGCAGCATAGAGCTTTTCCCTTTACAGCTAAACGGCAGTTATTTTTCGGCAAGTGGTAGCGAGTGGTATTTTAATGCTACCCGTTTTACCCTTAACGAAGGGGCTAACCAAAGGCAAGGCAACTATGCTGTTTTTAGGGTAAACAACCAACTAATTTTAACCCTTAACTTTGTTAATAGTCGGGGTATAACTCTTGAGCGGGAGGCTTTTTTAGCCGATTTTAATGAAAGGCACGAAGGCGGCCGTACCGTACGCAGCTTAACTTTAACCCCCGGCGAGTTATTGGTGTGGGGGATAGAGCCGGCCGGTGTATCGCCGTTGTTTATAGAACAAATAGAACTAACGTTAACTAATAATTAAGAAGTAAGAATTAAGAAATAAAAACTAAAAAATGTTTACTTCTTAATTTTTAATTTTTAATTTTCGGAGAATATTATGTTATCTGCCAGCGCAATGAAGCAAGGGCGTAAGTTTTTTAATTTGTATCAGGTTATTACCTGCTTTTCTTTCCCGCTGGTAAATGGTACCATCATTACCTTATATGCCATACGCATAGGGGCTTCGGCTTCGTTAATCGGTATTTTATCGTCGTTTAATTTTATTGCTTTTTTGATAGTGCCTTTAGGTAAAATGCTGCAAGAGCGCATTGGGGCGGCTAAAGCTTTAGCTTGGGGGCAGGTGCTTAGGTACGTAGCTATTTCGCCGTTATTGTTTTTACCCATCTTTTATGGGGTGGGTAATTTGGAGTTGGCCTACCTTATCTTAATAATTGCCATCTTTGGGTTTAATTTTTTTAGAGGTATTTCACTGATTGGCCTTAACCCGGTGATAGATAGCCTTGTGCCCGGTAAGCAGCTTAGCCGCTATTTAATGGTGCTGGCTATGCTTAATTTTATCTTTACGCCGCTGGCCTTAATTTTGTTGGTGGTAGGGCTGCATGTTTTTAATGCCAGTATTTTAAGTTATAACCTTTTTATTATTTTGGGGATAGCTACCGGTTTTTGGTCGGCTTATTATCTATTTAAAGTTCCCAGCAGCCAGCGACAAGTTGAAAAAACCTCTTTATTACAAAGTTTTAAAACGGCTTGGGGGCGGTGGTCTTTCAAACGTTTTATCGTTAGTTATTTTGTTTTATCATTTTTTTTAGGGTTAAGCCGCCCTTACATTGCCGTTTACACGCGGCAAATTTATAACCAAAGCGATAGTATGACCATTTTACTTACCACCATCGGTACGTTAGGCTCGCTTATGATGGCCCTTTTTAGCCGTACTATCGTTAATTTAGTGGGCAGTAAAACTTTGTATATCTTTTTTATGACGGTGGCTACTCTTAGTTTATTGCCTGCCATTATAACCCCCGCTTTAGTGGGCGGAGCGCTTTTTACCTTTTTGGCTATCTTTCATTTTACTTCTACCTTTGGTATGCAAGGGGTGGAATCTAACTCGCAAACTTACCTTTTTACCGTTATCCGCAAAGAAGAAGTAGGCTCTCTCGCTATTATTTGGTATATGGTTTTTGGTGTGGCCGGTGCTATAGGCTCTACACTGGGCGGTTATTTAATCGATTTATTCCCTGTACTTTTTAATGTAAATCTGCAAACTGCTTTTCAGTTATTATTTAGTATTGCTTTAATTGGTTATGTTGTTACCTTAATTTTTTTAACCCGCCTGCAAAATAGCAGTAAGCATTCGGTGAGCGATGGACTGGGGTTTATTTTAAACTTTAAAGATATTAAAGCTATTTCGCTGGCTAACCAGCTGGAAAATAGTTTAAAGCCCGATGACCAAATAAGATTGTTACAGCAAATTGCTCATTCCCAATCCGATGCCCCTACCGAACTGCTTACCGAAACGTTATATTCGCCTAAAATGTCTATCCGCCGGCAAGCTCTTTTTACCTTAGAGAGTATCCCGCCCACTAAAGACAGCGAACTGGCGGCGGCCTTAATAACACAGCTTAACGAGCGCACGCATACCACAGCTTATATGGCGGCGCGCTTACTTGGCAGCCGTAAAGTAGAAAGCGCCATTCCTTACCTTAGGCGTGCTTTAACGGTAGGCGATAACTTTTTACTGCAAGGCGAGGCCATACGTGCGCTGGCCAGCCTTAACGATAAAGCCAGTATCCCCGATATTTATAGTTTTATTTTACCGCAAAAAAATATTTTTATTACCATTCAGGCCATTAATGCGCTGGAAATTTTACTGGAGCCCGAAGCGGTAACGATGCTTTTTAAGCCTTTTAAATGGCCGCGTTTGTTTTCGGACAGTGTAGGCAGCGAAGCCATTTTAGCTATAACCGGTCTGCTTGGCCTTAACGATTGGTTTTACCCTATTTATGTTAGTTACACACGTAACCCAAACGATGGCTACGAGCTTTTATACGACCTGTACAGCAGTAACAAACGTAAATATGGCGCTAACCAAAAGCTAGAAGAACTGCTTTTAAGGCCATCGTTAATTATTTTTCGGCGTATGGCCGGCGAGCTTAGCACCGAACAGCCTTTTAAATTTACTGCCAGCGAGATAGTACAAAGGCAGCTAACAACGGCCTGCGCTAACCCGGTGGTTATCCGCTATGCTAAGGTGCGCTTTTTATTTACCGCCCTTTTTGTGGCCAGTCATATTAGGGTAGAGACAAAGAGGAAGGTTAATAGAAAATGAAAAAAATAATATACAAATTTGTACTTTTATGATAAAGTGTAAAAACGGGTAGTCGTCTTTGTATATTAGCCTGTTTTATATGTTAATTATTTTATAATTACAGTATAAGCAATTAAGAGCTGCTATAAAGGAAATAAAAAATATGAACACACAAAATAATAAAGATGATGATTTAAATAAGTGGATTGGCGGCGGGGTTATTCGCAAAGGCCGTAAAGAAGATAACTTTATTGTTAAACAAAATAGTAAAGGTATTTTTATCTTTCAATCGTGTAACTATAATATTTTTGCAGCTGACCGCAAACAGTGGGTTGCCTACATAATTTATACTATGCGGTTACTAAAGGCTTTTAATAACCCTTTATACCTTTGGTATAATAAATTGCCGAAAGATGTAAGAAAGGCTTATATCAATATCTTTAATAATTTTACCTATTATGAGGCTAAAAACTCTGAGGCTTTTAAAGCGCAACTCTCTAATGCTTTTAGTGAAGTAGTTTTACGCTTGAAAATAAAAATAATAATGAATTACATAAATAATCCACCATATTGGGCAAGAATATTGTTTGGAAAAGTATTAATAAGTACGGGAAAAGATTTAAGTAAAAAACTAGATAGCTTATTAGAGCAACTTATAACGGATGATAATGCTAATTTAGCTGATTATAGAGAGAAAATAGACATAGCGATAATGGAAGCGGCAGATGAGGCTAAAAAAGAAATAGAAGAACGCAGACGACTAGAACTTAATAAAAAATTTATATCTAATATTAATGTACCAAAAAGTTCAGATGTTTATAGTATTTATGATGCTACGGAAAGGATTATTGATGTGGGTAAAAAACCTTTATTTGCTTAATAGTAATGAGAAAATTGATATAGACAATTTAACGAATAGTTATGCTTTTACAGATTGGAAATTTGATACTGTTGAGGGGAAGGGTTGTCTAACAAGAGGTAGGGGCTGTGTCTCTGAAAGTAAAGTATTAGCAGACTGTAGAACAGCTGATTATAAATGTGTAATTATTGATGGTTTAAGGGTTTTAAGCCCTAAAACATGGGCAGGAACTAAGCGGTTTTGTCTATTTAATTTATATAGGCCAGTTTATGATAACGGCTCTATAGCTGTTACTGATTTTTATGCAAGGTTTAAAAAATTAAGTACTATCCAAAGAGCGCAAATTGAAAATGCCATGTATTAACTAGAGAACAAGGGAAAGAAAAAATTTTCAGCTATTATCTATTCCTTGTTCCCTGTTACTTATTAAAGTCTGCTGTGCTGTAAAAAGCCCGCTACCGGCAATACCGTAAAGTTTTGTTTGGTGCGTCTTTGTATTTCATCAAATAAAAGATTAAGCCCTAAGCTATCGCTGGCCATGTGGCCCACCATTACTACGTTAAGGTTTTGCTTTTCGCATTCTTCGCGGTGGTTATCGGGCAAGTGCATTACAATTAAGGTGCTGTAACCGGCACGTACTAAGTTTTCGTAAGTTTTTATGCTGCCTGTCGTGCCGCCGGCCATCTGCACAATAATTTTGCCGGCCCGGTTATCTTTAGCGCCGGCATAAATAGCCGCCGGCGCATTATTACAGGCCGCCTGTTGGTATTCGGGAATATTATAAATATCTTCCATAATATCACTTAGGTAATAATATTTATCTTCTTGGTTACGGTAACGGTTGTTAAGGTAGTTTTCTACCATTAAATCGGCCGGAGTATGGATACACCCAAAAGAGATATTAAGCAGCTTGCTAAAACTGTCGGCACGGGTATGGTTACCGGGGTGGATACGGCGGTCTAGCTCGGCGACCCACTTTTTCATCGGTATTTCGGCTTGGCTGATGGGTACGCCTAATTGCTCTAAAAAGTCGTTTTGGCTGCTCATAACACCGGTTACACCGGGCCGGCTTTTCCCGGATGGGTGGTGGGTAAGTACTAAATCGATGGCTTTGCCGCGCTCGTTTAGCTGGTCGGCCAGTAAAAGCTCCGGCCCTTCACAATCGATACCTACCATAAGTTGTTTAATTTCTTTACCGCTGTCGTTAATAATGCGGCTATCGCTGTAGGGGTGCACTAAACGGTCTTTGTCAAAGCGTTCCTTTTCGGCTTCGGTTTTAAGGGCATCGTAATCTTTTTGGGCCTTTTCGCGTAGTTTAGCGATGGCGGCTTTATCGCGCGGGTCGTTATCGATGGCTATCTCGATAGCGGTATCAAAAAATTGTTTAAAAGTTAAAGGCATAAATCGGTCTCCTCTCTAATTATAATTATTAATTATAGCACGACTATTTAAGGCTAGCAAGGCTAATGAGTCGTTTTTAAAATAATTATTACTCATTAATTTTAAATGGCTTAGGAAAAAGCTGGCTAAAAGCTACTTTAGTAAATTGTCCTTGCTTATTACCTAGATAAAAAGGAAAATCTTCGCCTACAAATTCGCTAAGAACTTGGCGGCAAGCCCCACAGGGGAGCAGATAATCGGCGGCGTTAGGCGAATAAATAGCAATGGCTTTAAAGCTCCGCTTGCCTAAAGCAACGGCAGTAAATAAAGCCGTACGTTCGGCACAATTACTTAAGCCGTAAGAAGAATTTTCGACGTTACAGCCGCTGATAATTTCGTCTTTATCATCATCGCCGCAAAGTAAAGCGACCCCTACAGCAAAACCGGAGTAGGGCACATAAGCCCGAGTGGCTGCCTTAGTAGCGGCATCTTGTAAAATATTAATATCCATTTAATCCTCCCTTTATATTACAAAGTATTACTTTACTCTCTAAAGGCGGTAAGCCGCCTTGATTTTTTTACTATTTATCTTTATTATATCAAGCGTATGAAAAAGCGTATCATATTTTTGGCGATTTTGGCTATACTGCTGCATTTTTTTGTTTTTCCCCTGCCTTTACAGCGTGAGCATTATTTTAGGGCCGATAGTGCGCTTAACCTTAACGAAGTTGATACCCATTTAACATCTACTAATGCCGATAATTTAGTTATCCCCTTTAAAACCTCGCATTTTTTTGGTTATTTAAATCAAAATTTTCAGCCGCAATTAGTTATAAACACCACCGGCCGGGCTGCCAGTTCGGGCGATTTTTTTATTTTATTTGATGAAGATACCGCCAGTCCTCTTACCTTAACTACAGCGTCCGGCTTAGTTATTAACGAAATTAACGCCAGCGGTGTGCCGTTTATTTTTGGCCGTAACCTTATTTTTGTTGATGATAACGGTACTATTAGCAGTTACTCTACCACCGGGCAGCCATTATGGAGCTTTGATACAAATTCGCACGTTACGGCTATTGCCTTAGCGGCGGGCATAACTATGGTTGGCCTATTAAATGAAAATATTTTGTTTATCGATGGCAATGGGCAGCTTATATCGCAGTATCGGCCCGGCGGCAGCCGTTACGGCCTGATTTTGGCGGCGGCTTTATCGCCCGATGGCTCGCATGCGGCGGTTATCAGCGGCCTTTACCCGCAGCGGTTTATCTTATTTAGGCGCGGGATTAACGATTACACCCCCATTTTTCATACCGAATTAGCCGGTTCGGCCCGTTTTCCTTTACGCATAAATTTTAGAGACAATAATTTTGTTAGTTATGAAGAATTAGGATTTTTGCATACCTATAATCTTAATCGCCGCAGCTTAAGTACGGTGGCCCATACAGGGCGTTTACGCGCTATGACTATGCATAGTTTTGAGCGCTTTCAGGCTGTCCTTAGTAACCAAGATGACGAGTGGCAGCTGCAAATTTTTGCCTTAAATAGTCCGCGTTTTATTTTAAATAACCGCTTTATCGCCGTCAATGCTAATTTAATTACTATTAACACTAATCGTTTAGTGTTGGTGGCCGGTGATACCTTACACTTAATAACTTACCAAGAGGCTTATTAAAATTGAAAAAATATTTATTTATAATTTTGATATTATCGGTTAATTTAGTGGTAGCTTATCAATGGCCTAGTACTGGCGGCGAAATTTCTTCTTTGTTTGGCAGCTTTAGGCAGGGGGTTGTGGCCAAGAGGATAACCATTAGCAGTCAAGAGCCACTAACTATTAACCCTATCGAAGACGGCAGTTTACTTTTTGTGCAAACGGCTGATGATGCTATTATGCCGGTAAGGGCCGGTAGCACAGTTATCATTCAAAATAATAACCAAATCCGCTCTATCTATTCTCATTTAAATAATGTTAATATTATTAACAACATTAATGTAAGCGATACCTTTGCTGCGGCCGCTGCCGGTGATAATGGTTACTCTTTTAACCTTGCTTTATACGATAATGCTCTTAATCAGTTTGTTAATCCTTTACTATTTTTGCCTTTACCCGGCCAATTAAATATTAGGCCTACTATTCATAATGTTTCGTTTTTAAGCGCTAATGGCAATTTAATTACAGCTACTAATAATATGCAGCTAAGCAGCGGGCACTATCAGGTATTAATTAATGCCACACAGCCCAGTACTTTGGGCCGCTATAGCTTAATAGCCTACAGTTTCAATCTAGAATTTATGGGGAATATAGTCAACCGTTTTGCCTTTAATGCTTTTAGTACCGGTGAAGGTATGGCTACTTTGCACTCTACTAATTTAACCGGCCAAAGCCTTTATGCCGACAATGGTATGCTTATTTTAGGCAGCCTTAACCTTGCGCCGGGCCAATTTTTTATTACGGTACGGGCGGCGAATATTTTTGGGAATGAGCACGAACAAACTTTATTAGTGATAGTTAATTAACTGTCCCAATAACTCATCGGCAATGGTAAGTTTTTGGCCGCAGGTATAACCCAGCTGCCTATCTTTGCGTATATTGCCGTGATAATCCGAGCCGCCGGTGATAATTAAATTAAACTGCTCGGCTAAAGTTTTAAGCTGCCCAGCTTTGCCAACGGTAACTTGCGAATGGTAAGCCTCTAGGCCATCTAAGCCTTGTTGTTTTAGGGTAGCTACAACTTCCGCTAATTTACTTAAAGAAAGATACAGCGACATAGGGTGGGCTAAGATAGCTTTGCCGCCGGCCTCTTTAATTAAGCTTACGGCTTCGGCAAAGGGGAGGCCGTCTTTGCCTTCGTAGCAGGGGCGGCCAATGGCTAAATATTTATCGAAGGCTACTTTAACATTTTTTACTTTGCCTAGTTTTACCAGCAAATAGGCAAAGTGTAAACGGCCAACTACGCCGCCGGCCAAGCCAGTTACCTCGCTGTAGTTAAGGCTAAGCTTAAAGTGGCGATTAATTTTATCTAAAATAATTAAGTTACGTTCTTCCCGTTGCCGGCGTTGTAAAGTCAGTCGTTCCTCAAGCTTGCCGGTATTAGTGGTTAAATTTAGGCCAAGTAAATGAAAATCGCCGCGCGGCCACTCTATCTGTAGCTCTACGCCCCTGATAAAGGTAAGTTTACCGGCGGCGGCCAAAGCGGCCTCGTCTAGGCCGGCTAGGGTATCGTGGTCGGTTAAAGCTACGGCGGTTAAACCCAGCTTGGCGGCTTTGGCAATAAGCCCGCTGGGGCTAAGTTCGCCATCGCTGGCGTTGGAGTGAGTATGTAAATCTATCATAGTAAGTTAATAAAAAGAGAGGGCTAATAGGCCCTCTCTTAACGGCTACTTCCCTTGCTAAATTAATATAGCTTATAAACGATAAAATTCTATAATTTTATCGGCAGTGTCATTAATAAGTTTTTCATTAAGATAATTAGGGTCGGCCAATTTAGCCTTTACCTCTGCCACTCTATCGGCCCTTACATCGGGGCTGGCCAGCACCATGTCGCGGATATTTTGCAGCTCGGCAGCTTCACGCGCTTCGGCGGATACAGTTATAGATTCGGTACGGCTAGCTTTACCGGCCTGTTGTATTTTACCGTTATTAGTAGCCTGATTAATAGCATCTAATGGGTTAATCCGATTTATGTTCATTAGCAACTCCTATAGCTCGTCTCTTTAATTATCGAGTAGTTAAGCAATAACTATTAATCATTTTTCGCAATCATAATTGCTAATTCGCCCATTATCTTTTTTTGCCCGCTTGCGTTAAAAATTTCGGCCGCCGTGCCGCGCCAAAATTCGGCGTAAAGTTTAGTCATTTCACGGCCTACTACCAGCTGACGTTGCGGACAAAGCCGGTTTAACTCCTCCAGTAACTTAATTATACGATGCGGCGATTCGTAAAGCACCACATTAAAAGGTAAAGCCAAATATTCGGCCAGTTTAGTCAGGCGTTTAGCCCCTTTAGGCGGTAAAAAACCGGCAAAAAGGGTTTCGCCCATAAAACCACTGACACTAACCAAACAACTAAAGGCCGAAGCTCCCGGCAGCGGCTCTACCTCGAAGCCGGCCTTAATTACGCTGTCTACCAGCCGTGCTCCCGGGTCGCTTAAAGCCGGTGTGCCGGCATCACTACAATAAGCAACATTTTTATCTTGGCTTAATAATTTAATTAACCCGGCAGCGCTTTGCCGTTCATTATGGGCGTGGCAGCTAAGCAGCGGTTTGCTAATTTTATAGTGGTTTAGAAGTTTTTGCGTATGGCGGCTGTCTTCACAGGCGATATAATCTACCTCCTGCAAGATAGTTAAAGCGCGTAAAGTAATATCGCTTAAATTGCCGATAGGGGTGGCTACTATATAAAGTTTAGCCATAGGCGCCTACCAACTGTTCGTAAGCTTTAGCGGCCGCCTGTTGCTCGGCCATTTTTTTATTACCGCCGCTGCCGGCAGCAATTACTTTATTATTAATTAAAAGTTCGATAGTATAAATTTTTTTGTGCTCGGGGCCGCTGCTATCAACTAAACGATAAAGCGGTAAATCTTTATATTTTTTTTGGCAAAACTCTTGCAGTAAAGATTTATAATTTCTTTCGTAAGTATTGGTTTTTACTGCCGTAAATTGGGCGGCCAGCTGCGTTAAAATAAAACTTTCGGCCTCGCCAAAACCTTTATCTAAATAGATGGCGGCAATGATAGCCTCCATTGCATCGGCTAAAATAGAAGGACGGCTGTCGCCGCCGGTAATTTTTTCACCTCTGCCCAATAGTAAATAATCGGCTAGTTTTAAATTAACGGCGCTTTGCAGCAAAGATTCTTCACTAACTAAAAAAGATTTATATTTGGCTAATTCACCTTCACTTGCTTGCGGAAAGTTAAGATAAAGGGTATAACTTACCACCATATTTAAAATACTATCACCTAAAAATTCTAGCCGCTCATTACTTTGCGGCAGGGTATTTTCGTTGGCATAGCTGCTATGGGTTAAGGCTAAAGCCAATAGTTGCTGGTTATTAAAAGAAATATTTAAAGCCTCTTCTAATTTAAATAAAAGCCGCCTAGTAGTTACACCGGCGGCTTTAGGTTTACTCATAATAGATAAAACCCTTATTTTACTTGGCTTTCGATAAAGGCTAAAGCATCACCCACCTTTTCAAACTCGGTAGCGCGTTCTTGAGGAATGGTAATGTTTAATTGTTCCTCAATGGCGTAAACCAGTTCGTAAGTATCTAGGCTGTCGGCGTTCAAATCTTCTCTAAAACGCGCCTCAGGCGTAATTTTAGAAGGGTCGTCAATCTCTAGCTTATCAATAATAATTGCTTTAAGTTGCTCGTATAACTTTTCGTTCATAAAAACCTCTTTTTTTTATATTAAAATTAAAGTTGCCATAAATTATATTTAAACTTCGATAATTTGCCTGCCACGGTACGAACCGCATTTAGCACACAAATGGTGCCGCGTAATTACGTTGCCGCAGGTGCTGCAAGTAGCGAGAGTGGGGGCTATTAGCCGCATATTAATGGTGCGCCTTCTTCGGCTGCGCGCCTTACCCGGTTTATACTTTGGTACTGCCATTTATTTGTTTATCCTTTTACGTTGTTTTTAACTATAATATTAACGTTAAGCCATTAAGTCAAGTACTAAACTGAAAACTGAAAGGTGAAAATTAAAAATTTCAGTTTTTACTTAGTTATAGGTTAAAAGCCGACACCGTCGAATTTAAGGCATCTACCTTTTCGGTGCTGGTTTTTAAGCTTTTACTAATACGGTTCATCTCGGTTTGTAAGGTTTTACCGTATTCGGCTTGCTCCAGCACTACTTCGATGAGCGATTTAGAGCTTACTTCTAGGCGGGAGATAGCCTCTTGGGCGTGCTTAGTTTCGTTCTTTTGGCCGCTTACATGGCTGCCCATCGTCATACTGGCCTCATTAAGGTGATTAATACTATTAACCATTTCGGTGGTACCGTTACGCTGATTTTCCATTTGTTTGGCAATTTTAATAACAATATCGTTACTATTTTCGATACCGTCAAGAATTTGTTTTAAACTTTCCTGCACGTTAGCCGAAGCCTCGAGTCCTTGTTTAATTTTAGCGTTCATACCTTTAATTTCGCTGCGGATAAATTTACTTTGCTGGCCGCTGTCTTCGCTTAAGCTACGCACTTCGTCGGCAACTACGGCAAAACCGCGCCCGGCCTCTCCGGCGTGAGCCGCCTCGATAGCGGCGTTCATCGAAAGCAAGTTGGTTTGGCTGGCAATACGCGTAATGGCGCTCATGGCATCACTCATATTTTTAGAGGCATCACTAATTAAATTCATGGCTATCTTACTGGCCTCTACGGCTTTTTCACCGGCCTGCGCAATATCTACTAAGCCGTGACTAACTTCTTGAGCTTCGCGGGTCATACTGTATACTTCATCAACACCGGTGGCAAATTCTTCGGTAGCTACGCTGGTTTGGGCGGCTAAAAGCACTTGGCTGTTTACATGGCCGTTAATCACGTTGGTAGAAGAAAAAAGCTTTTGCAAACTTTCGTTCGTGTTGCTAATTTCGGCTTCGCTACGCATAGCTTCGCCCCTGCTGTGCTCGGCGCGTTCGGCCAGCTTTTCCATCGTGCCCATCATACTATAAACGGTAGAAGAAATTTCTTCGGTACTTTTTACTACATCGCCCGATACATTACGCACATTGCTTACCAGCTCGTTAAAATATTTAAGCAGCAAGTTGACATACCCCAGCATATAACCCATTTCGTTAAAGTTAATAATATTTATACGCGTGGTTAAGCTGGCCTCGCCTTTAATAATGCCCCTAATGGTTTGCGACACGTTATCTATTTCGTCTAATAAAATTCTGGTCCGTGCACTTTCTATAACAAAACCAATAATAAACAAAAAGGAAAGGGTAATTAAAAATAAAATAAATTTATAAACGCGTACTTGTGTGTTACTTAAATCGGTCAGTAAGTTAAGGTCGCTGGCATTAGCGGGGGTTACATTAAACAGACTGTTACGCATAGTATCGTATTGGGCCTCTCTAAAGTTGACAATGGCTTGGTTCATATTAATGTTGCCGGCGGTTACCTGCCGCATATTGTGGTAATACCTAACATCGCGCTGCAAAACCACATCGTTTATAAACATAACCGATATACCGGCAAAAGCTACTAAAGTTATGTTGATAGCCAAGTTACGCTTACGGGTAGATTCCATACGCATATCTTGCATTGTGGTAACATTTAAAGCAGCTTTTAACCGGCCAAAATTACGGTCTAATATCATTCTTTGCATAAAGTTAAGCAAAGCAGCTACCACCACCAGCCAAATTAAATAATTTAAGTTATCGTAATAGTGGGTTAAATTAAAAATTTTACCCATAGCGATGGTGCGCACAAAAAAGATAGCCGGTAAAATAATAAACGCTACACCGGCAACCACAAATTTAATAAGAGCAAAGTTGGCAATAAGTTTATGTATTACATTTAACGGAATGGTTTTTTGCCCAATAACACTACTTTTAAAGGTGTTTACAACAAGCCGTTGAATAAGAAAAGTAAAAAGAACTATAAGCACAACATTAGCGGTAAAATTTAACATAAAAAAGTTAACAACAGCGCGTATAAAAGAAGCTACCTGATGAGTACCTACAAGCAGCATAGTATCGCGCAAATAAAATAAACTAAAAAAGCTGGTAAGCAGCAATAAATTTAAACCTACACTGGTAAGAGCCGTTTTAAACGCATACAGAGGAGGTATAATCGATAAAGATTGTTCACTGGTTTTCATAATTAGTTCCTAATAACTTTAACAGTACTATTATTATATATCATTTGCTGTGTTTGCACAATATACTACACTATATTAACCCATCGGCAAATAAGGTGCAGTAATTAAGCAAAACAAGCAACTGCTTTTGTAAGATACCACCCCAAACTCTCCTTCGTTGGCAAAACGGGGTTTTAAATAATCTTTAAACGGGCGGCCGCTCTTGTTTATTATACTAACTTATGCTATTACTATTATTATAAAAGGGGTAAAGATGTTTTGGCTTATCTTACTTGTTGCTTTTGCGGCAAGCTGCATTTTAGTGTATTTATTTAAAGATAAGCTAACTTTAAAGCATGGCTTGGTAGAGGGCTCCATCGTTGGCGGTATCTTGCGCTTTTCGCTGCCGTTATTTGTAGGTAACATTTTTCAGCAATTTACCAGCTTTACCAGTGCGATGATTGTGGGCCAAAACTTAGGCAGCCGCTCTGTAGCCGTAATGGGTCAAGCCAATATGGTATACTTTTTTTTAGTATCTTTAGCTATCGGTCTTGCGTTGGGTATAGGCATTTTGGTGGCCCAAAATTTTGGGGCTAAACGTTGGCAGCAGCTAAACGATATTATCGGCACCGGTTATCTCTTTACCATTGCTATTGCCTTAGTTATTACTATCGTAGGCATTACCTTTACCCCGCAAATCTTAAGTTGGTTAGGCACCTCGCCCGAGATTGTGCCGATGGCCATTGTTTACTTGCGTATCTTTTTCGTGGGCACCATCTTTAGTTTTGGGTATAATGCCATTGCCAGCGTGCTGCGCGGTGTGGGTGATAGCATTACACCGCTTATTTTTTTAATAGTTGCCGCCGGCGTGGCCGTAGGCTTTAATTTACTTTTTATTGTTGTTTTTGGTTTAGGTATTGGCAGTGTGGCCGTAGCCACCGTTTTATCGCAAGCGGTAGCGTGCTTTGGGGTAATTATTTACAGCCGCACCCTAAGCGATAGTTACTTGCATGTAAGGTTTAGGCAGCTGCGTTTTAATGCTAAGGCCTTTGGCACTATTTTGTATTTGGGTTTGCCATCGGGCTTGCAGCAAAGTTTAATTACTTTAAGCGTATTGGTGCTGGTAAGATTGGTTAATGCGCACGGCCTAGAGGCCGCCGCCGCTTACAGCGCTATTGTAATTATTGATGGTTTTGTCGGCTTGCCGGCGATGACGCTTGCGATGGCTGCCAGCACCTTTGTGGGGCAAAATTTAGGGGCCGGCCAGCTACAGCGTATCACTAAAGGCGTTAATTATACCAGTTTTATTTTAATTGCTTTTGTAGGTTTTGTGTGTTATGCCATTATTATCCCCTTTAGGTATGCAATACTGGGGCTGTTTATCCCTGCTCACGAAACGGAGGTGCTGCGTATCGGCGCCGGCTTTTTTATTACCGTTGCGTGGTTTTACCCCTTAGTGGGTTTAATGTTTATTTTTAATAGCGCTTTGCGCGGTTTGGGTATGGCCATTACTTCGCTGTTACTATCGCTTACCGTTTTGGTGGGCTTTCGTATCCCTATTGCCCACTTTTTTGATAACCGTTTTGGGCTGGTAGGCGTTTGGGCCGTTTATCCTACCACTTGGGCGTTAGGTTTAATCACTAACTTTATCGTTTGGAAACTTACCGATATTAAAAAGATTTACCACAAATTACAAATGGCTAAAAGCTAAGGAAATTTATGTTATTAACATTATGGGCTATTTTAAATGTATTTATTTTAGTTTTTATCACCGAACTGGGGGATAAAACCCAGCTGGCTGCCTTTAGTTTGGCCAGCAGTACTAAAAAACCGTGGGTTATTTTTGCCGCCAGCAGCTTAGCCTTTTTGCTTTCCAGCACGGTGGCGGCAATTTTAGGCAGCCTGTTGGCTAACCAAATGGCTTTTGTAAGCAGTTACGTGGCCCCGTTTTTATTTATTGCTTTTGGTTTTATTATTTTATTACGTAAAGAGCCGCCGGCTATTTACCACGCTTTTGCCGCCGTAGCTAAACAAGAAAATTTATTGGTTAAAAAGTTTTTGGCCGAGTTTAAAAAACGCAGTCTTTTAACGCCGCAGCTGGCTAAAGTTTTTAACGAAGAAGACCATCATGAAAAATTATTTAAAAAATTTATTAGCCGCAAATTTTTATTTAAAGACGATATTAACAACGATTTACCGGTGATAAGTTTTAACGATAAAATAAATTTTAAAACTATCTCTAATCAACAGTTGGTGGAAGAGGCTTTAGCGATAGAGGAGAGCTCTAATCGGTTTTATAAAACGGTGCTGGCGCATTTAGAGGCTAACGCCAACCATAAGGACGACCCAATGATAGACGTTATACGCGCTATGATAAAAGACGAAGAAGAACATATTGGGGTATTTAAAGCTATTTTAACCAATTTAAAAGAGGGGCAAGCTTAATGAAATTATTTTTTTCTACCTTTGTGCTTATTTTGCTCTCGGAGCTGGGTGATAAATCGCAAATTACCAGCTTTAGTTTTGCCAGCCGCGGCTACAATTTGGCGGCCATCATTATAGGCTCTACGTTGGCTTTGGCCACCTCTACTTTGTTGGCGGTACTGATTGGTGATAAAATTAGCAAAAAAATTTCCGGAGCAGTAATGAAGAAGGTCGCTGGCTTCTTATTTATTGTTATGGGCGTAGTATTTTTAACTGGTTCGCTCCTAACTTAATAACTATTAGCATAAAGTAAAAATTACCTAAAAAGACGGCGAGCCGCCCTTGCTTTATTGCGCATTGCCATATATAATAAAACTTAGCTAAATATTTTAGTTAAACTTTATAAGATAAGGAGTACCTAAATGACTAAAACACGAGCCGAAGTGGCCGAAAAAGATACTTGGAATTTAGAAGGTTTATATAAAAACGACGACGCTTGGTTAGCCGGTTATAATAAACTTAATAAAGATATAACGATTATCAGCCGTTATCAAGGTAAATTAGCCGCAAGCGCTGCCGGCTTAAAAGCGGCTTTAACGGCTAAAATGGAGCTGGAATTACAGCTGGAGGCCCTAGCCAGTTATGCCTTTATGCGTTTGCAAGAAGATTTAGGTGATAACCGGCATAACACTAACTTTTTGCAGGTGCAAAGCCTGTTGGCCAACTACAGCGCCTTAGCCAGTTACTTTGCTCCCGAGCTGCAAGCTATCGATAGTGAGGTAATGCAAGGTTATCTTGCCGGCACCGAGCTAAAAGAATATACCATTTATTTAAATAAAATATTACGCAATAAAGAGCATATTTTATCGGCTAAAGAAGAAGCTTTGCTGGCCCCGCTGGAAGAACTATTTAGCACCGCTACCGGTACTTTTAGCGCCTTAACCGATGCCGATATGAACTTTGGCGAGGTGGAAGGCAGGCCGCTTACTCAAAGCAGTTTTACCGTCTTTTTAAAGGACAGTAACCGCCATATTCGCGAAAAGGCTTACAAACAATTTTACGGCCAATACAATAATTACAAAAACACCATTTCCAGCCTTTACGGCGGCAGCGTAAGACAAGATATTTACAGCGCCCGCACCCGTAACTTTAACAGCAGCTTAGAGGCCGCTTTGTTCCCCGATAATGTGCCGGTTGCCGTTTACGATAACTTAGTTAAGGCCGTTAATAATGGCTTGCCTACCTTGCATAAATATTATGATATACGTAAAAAAATGTTAGGAGTAAACGAATTAAGGCACTACGATGTTTACGCTCCGCTTTTACCGGAGGCACGCAGCCAAAAGATTAGCTGGGAAGAAGGGGTCAACCTTATTTGCGAAGCTTTAAAGCCGCTAGGGGACGACTATATTAAAGTTATGCGGCACGGTTTGCTTGATGGCCGCTGGAGCGATAGGTACGAAAACAAAGGGAAACGCTCGGGGGCTTTTTCTAACGGCAGTTACACCGGTGAGCCTTACATTTTGATGAACTATAAAGACGAAGATATTCGTGCCCTTTTTACTTTAGCCCACGAAGCCGGCCACAGTATGCATAGTTATTACAGCGTAAAGAGTAATCCTTTTCAGCATTACAACTACACCATCTTTGAGGCCGAAGTAGCCAGCACCTTTAACGAAGCTTTGCTCTTTGATTATTTAATGAAAAGCAGCAAAGATGAGCAGCTTAAACAAGTCCTGATTGGCGAACGCATCGGCGATATTACCGCCACCCTTTTTAGACAAACAATGTTTGCCGAGTACGAGCAGCTTGTCCATGCCCGGGCCGAAGCCGGCGAGGCGGCCAGTTTAACTTTGTTTAGAGAGATTTATGACGGCCTTTTAAAAAAATATTTTGGCCCGCAGCTCATTTTTGAAGAAACCAGCAGCCTAGAGGCTTTACGTATCCCGCACTTTTACCGTGCCTTTTATGTTTACAAATACGCTACCGGTATTTCGGCCAGTCTTGCCTTAAGTAAAATGGTACTGGAGGGCGGTGCGGCCGAACGTGAGCAATATTTAAGTTTTTTAAAGAGCGGCGGCAGCCGTTTCCCCATCGATAGCTTAAAGCTGGCTGGGGTAGATATGGCCAGCGAAGCCCCTGTGGCCGATGCCATTAAAGTGTACGCCGGTTTATTAGAACAACTTAAAGGATAGGTAATTAAGTGAAAATTAAGAAGTAAGAATTAATAATTAAAAGCTCTTACTTCTTAATTATTAATTCTCAAAATGATTTACTTAAATTTATTTGTAACTTTTTTTAAAATTACCATCACCACCTTTGGCGGTGGTATGGCTATGCTGGCCCCGCTACAACACGGCTTAAAAGATAAACTTACCCCGCACGAAATTAACGATTATTTTAGCTTAGCCCAAAGCTTGCCGGGCGCTATTCCCATTAATGCGGCGGTTTTAATTGGCAGCCATTTGGCGGGTAAAGGTGGAGCTATAGTTTGTGTGTTGGCCGTTATAGCGCCTTCGTATTTAGTGGTAAGCTTAATTGTTGTTGGCTATAACTTCTTTTTAAGTAATCCCATTCAGGCCGCTTTAATGGGCATTAGGGCGGCGGCGGCGGCCCTAATTATCCATAGCGCCTGTAAAATGTTGGTTACCGTTATTAAAAAGGAGCCAAATTTTAAAGCCAGCCTCTTTAAAGTTAGCGCCTTTATTTTTGCCGTTTTAATGATGTTACTGGGCTTTAGCCCCTCTGTTATTATTATTTTAATTATTGCCCTAGCCAGCAGTTATTATCTTTACAAAAGGCGTTTAGCGTGAATTATCTTTGGTTATTTTTAATTTTTTTACGAACCGGCGCTTTAAGTTTTGGCGGCGGTTATGTTATTTTATCGCTGCTTAGCGATGATTTTTACTACTATCTTACTCCCGCCCAAACGGCAAACTTAATAGCTATTAGCAGTGCGGCTCCGGGCGCTATATCTATTAATGCCGCCACCTATTTTGGTTTAATGGTGGGCTCACAGCCGCAACTGGCCGCTTTAATGGCCGTTGTGGGTTTAGTTATACCAAGCGTGGCCGCATCTTTGATTGCTTATAAATTTTTTAGTAAATTTAAAAATAGCCGCTACTTAACTACTTTGCTTATGGCTTTAAAACCTGTCGTGGCCGGTATGGTTTTTTTTGTGGGTATACGTATATTGTGGGACGAAGCTTTTATCGGCCGTAATTTACAAGCTTTAGGTATTTTTTTATTAGTTATGGCTTTGCTGATGGTGCGCACTAAAATAATGGTGGTTATTTTGGCGGGGGCTATGCTGGGTTTGTTTAGCCACCTATTAATGGGATAAATTATGAACGTACTTTTTGATATGGATAATATCAACCTGCCGGCTAATCATTGCGGTTTAGACGAAGCCGGGCGCGGCTGCCTTGCCGGCCCGGTTTATGCGGCGGCCGTTATTTTACCGGCCAGTTTTAAGTGGCAGTTGGCCGACAGCAAAAAACTTAGCCCCGCTCAACGGCAGCAGCTTTATCATATTATTATTAATGAAGCCGATTATAGCGTGGCTACCGCCGGTGTGGCCGAGATTGATAACCTTAATATTTTGCAGGCCAGCTTATTAGCAATGGGCCGGGCTTTTGCCGGCTTAAAAGGCCGGCCGGAATTAGCTTTAGTTGATGGCAACCAGCTGCCTAAGCTGCCTATTAAAGCTTATGCCATTATAAAAGGTGATGATAAAATACCTAGTATTATGGCCGCTAGTATAGTAGCTAAGGTAGAGCGCGACAGTTACATGCTTAAGCTAGCCCAAGAAGATAACCGCTACGGTTACCAAAACCACAAAGGTTATCCTACCGCCGAACATAAGCAGGCTCTTAAAAAATATGGTTTAAGTGAGCACCATCGCTTAAGTTTTAAAGTGAAAGAAAACAGAGAATAGACAATAGGCAATAATTAATTACCAAATAAGGCTTTACTCTTATATTTGAGGGTTTTAAATTTATTTTTTAAACTTAGCTAATTCGGCTTCTAGTTGACTAATATAACTGTTTTTATCTTTTATTTCTTCGTCTCGCTGGTTTAAATTGGTTACCAGCTGTCTGTTTATATTATTCATTTCGGTGGCGGCTTTAGCGGCTGCTTTCATCGTTAAATCGGTAAAATCGGCCTCTTCGGCTAACCCAGCCAGTATATTTTGGTCTAGCATACTTATAATATCTAACTTATTGTTTATGGCCATGTGGTCGTAAACCCTTACACCCGCCAGCTTACTAGTTCTTAACAAGGTAATGGTAGTTTCTTTATCGGCTTCGCTAAAAACCGGCGGCTGGTCGCTCACATGGTTGTGTACAAATACGGCGTAAGCGGCGGCATAGTAAGCAAACCCCCTGTAAGCCATACGCGGGTTCACGTTTACCGTTAATAAATTACCTATAGCCACTAAATCGACAAAAGTAAGCTGTTTGTCAATATCAAAACCCAGTGTCCAAAAATGTTCGGTGCTGCCATCAAAGGGGCCTTCGCCTAGCTGCAAAGTAACGGCACGTTTCTCTTTAGTTGGTTTAAAACCTAAAGCGGCCTCTCTCGCAGGTAACTTTAAGGCCGATACCTTAAGCTCGCGGCTTAAGATAGATTTTATAATGTTACCAATATCTTGGGTAGAGCCCATCGGCCACTGCCTTTCGGCTTCGGTTAAGTGTATATTGTAAGGCATAACTTATTATAGCATAGTTTGCTACAGTTAGCAAACAATTTATTTTAGTTTTAAGTTAAAATATAGAGGCTAGCCGTTCCAGTACCTTTTTACGGTCTAGGGGTTTAACAATATAGTTTTTGGCCCCAGCCATTAACGCTTTTTTTACTAAGTCTTCGCGCCCAAGTGCGCTAATCATTACCACTTTAACGTTAGGGTTTATCTCTATAATTTTAGTTAGGGCCGTAATACCGTCCATATTAGGCATGGTTATATCCATAGTTACTACATCAATTTTATCTTTAAGCTGGCGGTATTTCTCAACCCCTTCGGCCCCATCGGTAGCGGTTTCTATTACCTCAAAGCCTTCGGCTAGTAAAATTTGGCGAAGCTGTTTTTGTACAAATATCGAGTCATCAACAATTAACACTTTATAGGGAACACCGTTTTTATTTACGCCGTAACTTGCTCCAGTTTCGTCCATTACTAATCTCCATTAACAGTAACTATAACATATTATTGCAACTTTAACTAGTCTTTTTTATAAAATGCTACAAATTTTCATATTTTTTAAAGAAAAAGATTGCTTTATCGTTATTATGGTGTTACAATAGGTAGATATATCTTAGCAGTGTGCGGAGAAAGATAATGGAACTATTTTACGAACAAATAAAAAAAATTTTGCTTACGCAAAGAGAAGAAACCCTTAATGCCCTGCGTGCCGAAGACCAAGAATTTACCGAAGCTATTAACAGTAAAGATACCTCCGACCCCGGTGATGTCGCCAGCGGCGATGTAGATATGCAAATGATAGATTTAAGACGCGGCCAAAGCAGTTTAGCTTTAGCTAAAATAGAAGCCGCTTTAGCACGCCTAGAAAATGGTAACTACGGTATTTGCGCCAAATGCGGCACAATGGTAGATAAAGAACGGCTTCTGGCTGTACCGGAAGCCGCTTTATGCATTAATTGTCAGGCTAAAGCTGAACGCGGCCGCCTAAATTAATTAATGTTTTACCATCTGCCAAAGGAGCAACCACCGGCGGCAAAGCCTCGGCCGCCAAAACCACCCATAGCCGGAATAACATAGTTGTTGTTACCAATGGTAATGCTGGCAACGCTTACAAAACCGCCGTCTACGCTTTCAAACCCGGTAATGGTAATTACATCGCCATCGTTAATAGGAATACTGCCGTCAAATAAGAACATTGGCGGAATATGCAGGTACACGGTACCGCTTGCTGTTTGCATCTCTACAAACCTGCGGTTACTTACCATTATCCGCCCTTGATAGCTAACTTCGGTCAGCTGTACTTGTGGCTGCTGCCACCCTAAGGCTTGCTGCGGGCCTCTGCCGCGCACGTTGTTAGCAGGGCCTCGGCCAAAGCCGGCCTGCGCCATTACCACATTGGCCGAGAGTAACCCTATAGCAATTAATATTAAAAGTTTTTTCATAACTTATTTTCCTCCTTGTTTGCTATGATGCTCATATTATCAACCCCTTTTTCAAAAATGTAAAGCCGCTTAGGTTGTAATTAACTTCTTTGTAATCAATTCTTAAAATATATATAATTAATTGGCCTAAAAGTAAGATGTTATTGTACCTAAAACAGTATTAATTAATTATATTTAATAACTGTAAAAATTACCGGCGGCCTTGCCAAAAAAAGAGTTTACCTGTACAATTAACTTATGCATTCATCACGCGCCTTCGAGCTAAAAATAAAACAAGCCGAAAAACACCAACGGCAAAACCCTAACTTCGATTTTGAAGCTAGCCTTAACGATAGCTTTGCCCGTATTATTAATGTGCCGCGTTTATTAGCCGACGAATATTTTGCTAACTTTAACCCGTATTACGAAAAATTATATACCTTAATAGACCTTTACAACAACGATTTAACGAAAGAAGACGGCATAGCCTTAAGCAGCGACGATTGGCAGCTGGTAATAGAGCTTAACAACCGCTATGCCAGCGAGATAGATTTAGATGTGTTGCAAGCCGTAATGCAATATTTGTTAGATATAAAAGAGCTTTAAAAGCTTAGCTACATAAATTACCTAAGAACAATATTAGGCAAAGAAGCCAAGCTAATAATATTTTGCCTTGTGAGTACGGTGCCGCTTACCCATATTTCGGTTAAGTTAGTAAGACCGTGCACATTAAGGCTGGCTAGCCTAGTGTTTTGCACATAAAGGAAAGATAAGCCGGTAAGAGTGCTTATATCTAGGCTGGTTAAGGGGTTATTGCGTATATCTAAGCTGGTTAAGTTAATAAGACCGTTTACATTAAGGGTTGTTAGCTGGTTACCATCAACATCTAAATGGTTTAAAGCCGTAAGGCCGTTTAAATCGAGCTGTGTAAGGCGGTTGCCCCACACATTAAAGTTGGTTAAGTTACTGTTCCCGCTTACATTAAGGCTGGTTAGCATATTATGGTTTACATGCAGAGAGGTTAAGTAAATGTTATTACTTATATCAAGGGTGGTTAAACGGCTGTCGTTTAACCTAAACTCTGTTAAATGGTTACTGCTAATACTCAGAGCCGTTAAATATGGGTTATCCCATGTATTAATATTAAGGCCGGTTAGCCTGTTGTGGTCTAGGTAAAGCGCTTCTAAAGAGCGAAGGCTTCTTACATCTAAGCCGGTTAAATGGTTACCGCTGGCATTAAGCCAAATTAAATTATCATTGCCGCTTACATTAAGCCGGGTTAAGTTGCCATTACTTACATCTAAGGATACCAAATTATTGTGGCTGATATTAAGGCTGGTTAAGCCGATTAAATACTCAAGACCGGCGGCATTGGTAATACCCCTATTACTTACATCAAGCTCGCCGGTTACCCTAGCTAAGGCATCGCTTAACCTTTGGCCGGTAAGGCCGGCATCGCGGCTCAGCCTAAGCATTACGGCATGGCGCAAAGCTTCATCGGGGAAAAGGCTGTTAAGGGTCGCGCTAGCCGGCACCACTACCCCTTGCCCATAAGCGGCAGCTAAAATGACTAATAATAAAACTAAAGTTAAACTCTTTGGCACTATAACCCTCTGTAGCTTTTTAAGCTATTTTAGCATACCCTTAGAGTAAAGTCAATTTTTGGGCAGCAGCTCTTACCGTTTATCCAGCTGCATTAAATCGTGGTAATTTTTAGTTATCAGTTTATCTTTACTAAAGCCCAGCTTACTAAAAGCCTCGCGCACCAGCTCTATTGCTAAATGGGCTTCATCTTGGCTGGTTTTTAAGGCTTCAATCTCTAAAAAATCGCCCAAGCCTTCAATATTTACCAGTTCGTATTTCAGGCCTTTGGCGGTAAATAGTTCCACTTTTTTTACCTTTTTAAAGCATTCACTAAAACCAATGGCCTCCATAAATTGCCTAAAATCTTCTTTATTATTAATGCCAAACTCTACCTCTTTGGTGATGGGCACATCGCCACCGTACTCTTTTAGAGTAACATAAAGACCTTTGGCGCTTTCGCGCATACGCACCATTTTATTTTGGTCGTTTTTAAAGTAGGTATCGTACTTTACCTCTGTGCCATTCTCTAAAAATTCGCTGCGCAGCTTGGCGCGTATTTCGTCAGCATTGTTTATTTGTACTTTTTCTTCAATTTCGTAAATCATTTGCTTTATCTCCTATAATGTCGGGACAGCCGCTAGTTTGGTTAATCCCTTCTTTAGTATAAAACACAAAATATTTTTTTGCTAGTTATTTTTTAAAAAGCTTGACCATATTTTTGTAATATGTTATTTATTTTATTTACAAATGGAGATATTATGTTAAAAAAACTAGATGGCCTAACGACTCGTGGTTTAATTATTGGCAGTTTAGGCTCTGTAATTATAGCCGGCAGTACAGTTTATGTAGCCTTAAGGTTAAGCAGCGCCCCGTGGACGCTGGTATTTGCAGCAATATTAAGTTTTATGTTAATAAGACGTTTAGGTAAAGGCAGCCTAGACGAAGTAAACGTTACCAGCACCGTAATGACGGCCGGCAGTATGACCGCCGCCGCTACAGCCTTTGTGCTGCCGGCCCTATGGCGGATAGAAGGTGATACCGCCAGCTTAAGCGCCATTAGCGCCGTACTGGCATTGGCGGCCGGAGCGATTATCGGCTTACTTTCTACCCAGTTATGGCGGGTAATTTTTATCGAAAAATTAGATATGCCCTTTGTTATTGGCCGTGCGGCCTACGATGCCATTATCGCCAGCGAACAAGGCAAAGCCGGCGGTAAACTTTTAGCGGCTGCTACGGCTTTTGCTATGGTTATAGCTACTTTACGTGATAAAATTGGTTTAATACGGCCGCTCTATCAAGGGCAATTTGGGGTTATTCCTTTTGCTCCTATGACGTTGGCGATGGGTTTTATGTTAGGCCCTAAATTTTCTTTAACTTGGGGTATAACCACGTTAAGTACTACCATTATTGTTATACCGCTGCTGGTAAGCAATGGGGTTTTTGCCGGTATGGCCGAGGTTAATATCTTTAGAGGGAACTTTGGGTTAGGCTTAATGATAGGCGCAGCTTTTGCCACTTTACTGGCCGCCCTTTTTAAAGCGCGCAGTTTTTTACCTTTAATGGTTAAAGCGTTAATCGAGCTGTTAAATAAAAAATTTTTACTTTTGCTGGCCATAAGTTTATTGGCAGCCACCGCTTTGCTTAGTTTAGCCGGCGTGCCGGTTATGGCGGCTTTTTTACTGCTATTGGCCAGCCTACTGGCCGCTATGCTGGCTAGTTTACTGGTAGGCCATGCCGGGATTAACCCGCTGGAAGTTTTAGGAGCAGTAGCTTTTTTATTGGTGGTAGCCCTGTTTAGTTTAGGTACGCAGGCCGCCGTATTTATGGTAGCGGCCGCCAGTATCGCCGCCGCCTTAAGCGGCGATATGATGAACGATTTTAAAACGGCCAAACTTTTAGGTACCAACCCTACCGCTATGCTGATAGGCGAAAGTGTAGGCAGTTTAGTGGGCATTATAGCCTCTGTGGTTACTTTGTTTATTTTGCAAAGCGCCTTTGGCGGCGGGGCCGCTATGCTTAATGGCTCGGTGTTTAGTGCGGCCCAAAGTAATATGGTGGCAGCCATCGTAGCCGGCACCAGTCATACCGGGCTGCTGTTAGCCGGAGTAGCCATTGGCTTACTATTTATTTTTTTACCGGTTCCGGCACTGGCTATGGCTTTGGGTTTTTATCTTTCAGCCATTTTAGGGCTGGGTACATCTATCGGGCTGGGCGGTTTGCTTGCCCTTATCCTTAAAAAGTATCAGGCGCAAGGCAAGTTAGTAGGGGCCGGTTTTGTGGCCGGCGAAGGCTTGATGGGTGTGGTTTTTGCTTTATTAATGATGATAAATAGATAACAATTAATAATTTAAGAAGATATGACGGTTAATTTTACGCTGTTAATAAGGAAGTAAGATACAAAATAAACATCATATAAAAGCGGCATAGGTATCTTTACCTGCACTATAATTTGAGTAATAAAACTTAAGCATAAGCTTGCCTAAAGCTCACTAAGTGGGCTTGAAAAATTTATTAAATTAGTGTATAATAGTTATATGATAGTAGTAAATGCTCGGTTTTTAACCCAAAATGTTAGCAGTATGCAGCGTTTTGCCTTTGAGGTAGCGCGGCGTTTAAAAAAATTAAATTCTAACTACATTTTTGTTAGTCCGCCTAATATTATGCAAAAAGATTGGGCTGCCGAGCTGGAGGCTAAGGTTATTGGCGAAAACACCGGCAGCCAATGGGAGCAAATTACCTTAAATAGTTTTTTGCGGCAAAATGGCTGGCCATTTTTGTTAAATTTAGCCGGTATGGGGCCGTTTAACTATCGTAACCAATTTATTACGGTGCACGATACCGCCTTTTTTAACTATCAAAGCTCCGAAAAACTTTCGGTTAAGTTATGGGGGCAATATTTAAGCCAAAGCTTAAATAACAATGTTAAAGGTATTTTGGTCATTAGCCAAAGTTGTAAGGACGAGCTGCAAAAGACTATTCCTGCCGCCGTTAATAAAACTTATGTGGTTTACAGCGGTTACCCGCAGTTAAATAATTTTGATAGCACGCTTGAGCAAGACCTTGCCGGTAAATCTTATTTTTTAGCCATTAATAGTATAGACCCGCGTAAAAATATTGAGCGTATTATGGCGGCGTTTAATTTAGCGGCTTTACCGGGTTTTAAATTAAAAATTGCCGGCCATACTACCAATATTTTTGATGAAAACGAAGCTAAAGACCATAACATCGAATTTTTAGGGCAATGTAATGATAACCAAATGGCCAGCCTTTATAAACATGCGGCCGCTTTGGTTTTTCCATCGTTACACGAAGGCTTTGGCTTGCCTATGCTGGAAGCTATGTCGCTGGGTTGTCCGGTAATTGCTTCTAACATCGCTGTCTTAAAAGAAGTTGGCGGCGATGGGGCTTTATATGTAAATCCGCTAGATGTTAAAGCGATAAGCGGCGCCCTTAAGCAAATAGTAAGCGATACACCGCTAGCCGACTCTTTAAAGGCTAAAGGGCTCCAGCTGGTTCAAGGTTATAGCTGGGATAACACCACACAAAAAATTAACCAATTAGTTACAGAGGCCCAGCTTGATGGCTAACTTAAAGGTAGCCATTGTTCACTATTGGTTGGTAACTATGCGCGGCGGCGAAAAGGTGGTAGAGGCTTTGTGCGAGCTTTTCCCGCAGGCCGATATTTATACCCATGTCGTCAATAAAAAAAATTTATCGCCCACCTTATTAAAACACAACATTTATACCACCAGTATTAGTAAGCTGCCGCTGGCAACTAAGTTATACCAAAAATATTTAGCCTTCATGCCGGCGGCCTTAGCCGAACTAGACCTTTCCAGTTACGATTTAGTTATTAGCAGCGAAAGCGGCCCGGCCAAAAGCTTAATTTTGCCCAGCCGCCTGCCGCACCTTTGTTATTGCCATACCCCTATGCGTTATTTGTATGATTATTACCATTATTACCTTAAAGAAGCCGGCCCGCTTACCCGTTTTATTTTTAAGCAGGTTGCCCCTAAACTAAGGTTATGGGATTTAGCCGGCAGCAATAGCGTTAGCTACTTTATTGCTAACTCGGCTAATGTACAAAACCGTATAGCGCGTATCTACCGCCGTGAGAGCGAGATAATTTATCCGCCGGTAGATGTAAGTACTTTTATACCTACTAACAACAAAAAAGATTACTATTTATTTTTTGGCCAGCTGGTTAATTATAAGCGGGTAGATTTAGCGATAGAAGCCTTTAGGCAAAGCGGCAAAATCCTCGTTATTATTGGCGGCGGTAAAAAGCCCAAAAACTTACCGCCTAACGTTAAATTTTTAGGCCATATCGCTAAGGAACAAACTTTAACTTATTTAGCAGAGGCACGGGCGCTTATCTTTCCCGGTGAAGAAGATTTTGGTATTATCCCGGTAGAGGCTATCGCCTGTGGCACACCGGTAATTGCTTATGCTAAAGGCGGCGCTTTAGAGACGGTGATTGAGGGGGAAAGCGGTATCTTTTTTAACGAGCAAACTCCCTCTGCTCTTAACGCAGCCATCACCAAATTAGAAAGCGGCCATTACAACTTTAACGCTAAAGCTATGCATAAACTTGCCTTAAACTTTGATAAAACCATCTTTAAAACTAAAATTACCAATGCCGTTAATAAGCTGTTAGCAAGTTATTAAGAGTTTATTAACAAGTTATTAACAGCTGTTTTTTAGGCTGCCGGCCGGGTTATTAAAGATGAACTAAAAATAATACCATACTATACATTAATATATGATAATATTATTTTTTAAAAATTGTTATTTTAGGATTGTTTTGCTTATTAACAAAAGTTATTAACAAGTTATTAACAGGACTGTTTATGGCTGTACAGAGCCTCTTTTGTGTTATATAATAAGTTATGGTTAGCTACGATACACTTTTTACCACCTTAAAACAATTATTGCCGCCGCCTGACTGGCCGTTTACTACGGCTTATCAGGTGCTGGTTTTTTGTATTATTTCGCTGAGGACAAAAGACGAAGTAAGCTACAGCCGCAGTAAGGCTTTGTTTGCCATAGCACCGACGGCTAGGCTAATGTGCACTTTAAGCGAGGCAGAAATTGCGGCTCTTATTTATCCTGCCGGGTTTTTTAAACGCAAAGCCGAACAAATTTTAACGTTATCGCAAAATTTAACGGCTAACGGCCAAGAACAGCCGCCGGCTAACCTTAATGAGTTATTAAATATTAAAGGGGTTGGTCTAAAAACGGCCAATTTAGTGTTAAGCAGGGGTTTTAATATTCCCGCTATTTGTGTAGATGTGCATGTGCACCGTATCTGCAACCGTTTGGGCTTAATTAATACCACTACCCCCGATGAAAGCGAAGCGGCCTTGCGCTTAGTGATGCCTAAAGAATGGTGGATTGACAGTAATCAGCTATTGGTTAGCTTTGGTCAAACTATTTGTAAACCGCAAAGACCTTTATGCTCTAAATGCCCTTTTAATAAGTTTTGCCCAAAAATAATAATATAAATAGATAATAAATAACAGCTAATTAATAATTGAAGGAAGCCGCCTTTTGACGGCAATTATTAATTGTTATCTACTCTCTATTACCTAAACAAGTGTGTAGTTTTTAAAATAAGCAAATAAAGCGATACTATAATTATGAGCAAACAATTTAAAAATATGTTTAACCATCTTTTACAGACATGGTATAAAGCTATGAGCGGGCAGCAAGGTACTAAAGGTATTTTAGTAGCTTTAACCGTATTAGTGGTGTTGGTGGTGTTGGTTATTGTGGCCCTGCCTTACTTTTTTCAGGCCCTAGTTGTTATATCACGGCTAGTTATTATTAGTGTGCTGGTGCTGATTGTCGCCTTAGTTTTAGGCCCGCCTTTAGCCCGCAGTATGGCTAAGCGCGGCTTTTTTGCCGGCCATAACACCGTTGTAGTGAGTGAGAGTGAGCAAAAAATTTACGAAAAAGCCGTTAATTGTAAACAAATTAACCTTAATGTAACTTATGCCAACGTTACTTTAAGTTTTACCGATAAAGATGAGGTAGAAATTAGCTACCAAATTACCGAAGGGCAGCCGCACTTTTTAAGTTATGCTTTAAATTACGATGAATTAACCGAAACTTTAAGTTTTAATCAGGGCAGTAACCAAAATAAAAATATTTTAACTTACAACCTCTTTATAAATGTACCTAAAAGTTATAAAATCGCCTTAGGCGGTAAATTAGTAGAGGGTAAACTTAATATAGAAGGCACCCATACTTTAGAAAAAGTTGATATTGATGCCGTTAATTTGCCCATTAGTCTTAAAGATTGTACGATAGAAAATTTAAAACTAACCGGTTTAAATTTAAAGTTAGATAGTAATAATATAGCTATTAATTATGCCAGCGTTATGGCTACCGGCAGCCAATTTAATTTGCATTTAGCTGCCGGTAATAAAGGGGCTAAACTTAAAACTAACTCGGCTATTGCTTCGTTTTCGCTTAATAATAAACCGCTGGGTAAAATGTTTAACCACAGCAGCTTTTTACTGTGGGAGGCCGCAGGCGGCGACTATGCTATGTACGAATTTAATGTAATAACATCGCAAATTAATTTTTACACTACAAATAACTAAGGCGCCTATCTGCCGAGCGGTAGAGTAATTAACAAGATAACAAAAAAGCAAGTATGATTATTAATACTTGCTTTTTTTATTTTTAAAAATTATATACCGGCAAAAACTTTGCCGGTATAGTTGTTTGGCTAAACCTTTGATTATTTTCTAATCATATTTAGGCTGCCGTGTATCACATCTGAGAAGGCTTGCCTTGCATCGCCTACAATTTGTGCAGGTAAAGCTGTTTTGCTGTTAAACATAATATTGGCCATACCAAGTGTGCCCGAAAATAAAACCATCATTAAATTATAAGGGTTACCATCGCGCAAAATGCCCGATTGCTGCCCCTGTACAATGGCTTTTTCTAGTATACCAAAAACGTTTTGTACCTTTTCGTTAATAGCTGGGTATTCGTCCCAACTCCTAATGGCATCACCCATAATTAAGGCTAAAAATTCGGTATTTTCGGCACAAAAATCGTAAAATACCTCAGCCGATTTAATTAATAGCTGCGCAACATCATCTTTGTGTACCGCTACAACTTTTTCGTTTAGCTGTTGGTAAAGCTCTACCGCGCGCCTTTCCACAATAGCTACAAATAAAGCTGTTTTATCGGGATAATGATGATACATAGCAGCGCTGGTAACACCAAGACTCCCTGCTAAGCTTTTTAAGGTTAGGCCATCAATACCTTTTTCACGGATAAGCTGAATACCTTTTTCAAGTAAATCTTGCTTTAAGTCGGCGGGGTAGTGATACTTCTTTTTTACTGGTTCCATAGTTTTGCTCCTCTTTTTTTTAAATTTTAAATTATATTTTAATTTTTTTACTCTATGTTATTGCCACTCAATAAACTTTATCTTTACTCTAATTTCAAAGATAATATATCTTATTTAAATTTCATATACTCTGTTAGCCATAAAACCGTTTTTTTTACCTACTTAATAGCTCATTATAAGCGTTTTACTAAATTTGTCAAATTTTTAAATTAAAAAACTTTGTATAAGCTATACTGGTAATTATAATCTAAAGAAAATAGTTTGTAAATAGCTTTGCTAATTATGATTAATAAAAATTTGTAAATTTATATTTTGGCTTATGGATACCGGCTTACAAACCAATTTTTAAAGGCATCAAGCCTATTAAGAACCGATTCGTTCATGTTATTGCGTACCACAAAAGGAGCGGTACGGGTGTTAATAGCAAGGCCGTACAATAAAACGCCTTCGTTAATGGGCACCACAATAAAAGTAGTGTGCATGCTTTCGTTATCGGCTACCCTAAAAATAGATTGCCTAAGCACTTGCAAGTTGGTAATTGTAATGGCTAACTGATTACTATGCGATAAAAAAGTAGCTCGGTAGTTGGCTACGCCAAAAGTTTCGTCATCTTGCACAAAATAAAGCACTAAACGGCTGGGTACCGTAGTAACACTAGGTATGGTTATAGGTTGGCCGCCGGGGCCATCTACTACCGTAACCGTATGAATTAAGGTTTTAACTCTTCTTTCGCCGCGGCTAAAAAATTCTAACCCCGATAGGCTCTCTATATTTAATAGCGAATTAAATAAATTTAAGGTACTTGCTCCTCTTAACGGTAAAAAATAGGCGGCTTCGATTAAGGTGCGTGGGTGTTGCTGCGCTAAAATGTCTCTTACATTTAGGGCAAAGAGAGTTTGGGGTAAATAATCCAGCTGGTCAATGCTGCCTACTAAGTTATTTAGCCTATTGCCGGCTAATAACAGTTGTACATCGTCGCTGCTGTAACCTAAATCGTGAATGCTTAAGGTAAAGCCGGCACGGCTTAAAGTAAATAAAAAAAACAAGGTGGTTAATAAAACTTTTTTTGTCATAATAGCTATAGTATAACATATTTTTTTATTTTTAAATAAGGGGATTATGATATTTTTATAATTAATTTTTGATTATTAGGTAACAAATTGATTACGGCCATTTAAATTTGTTTATAATAGTTGATATAAAACATAAAAAGTAGGCTTAATGCCATAAAAACTATCATAACCTTGTTAAAACTTTTTTTTTAGGCTATAACTATATGATGAACAATTTAAAAATGGAGCAGACTGTTTCTCTGTTTCCCATCTTTTGTGCGGTTTTTTACGTATGTACCAGTATTTTTGCCAACATACTCTCCACTAAGCTTGTTTTACTAGGCTTTGCGGGGAATATGGTGGTAGATGCCGGTACTATTATTTACCCCTTAGGTTTTGTAGCGCGCGATATGCTGCACAAAAACTTAGGGCGTAAGCTGGCTAACCAAGTAGTCATTTTAAATGGTTTTGTGATAGCTTTTATGGCCTTGCTTTTTTATATTGGGGCCTTATTGCCGCCGGCTTACCAAGATTGGCCGCATCAGGCCGCATTCGAAGCCGTTTTACTGCCGGTGCGCCGCATTATTATTGCCAGTATTATTGCCGAAATGGTGGCTAATTTACTGAGCGGCATTATCTTTGGCAAAATACTCAAAGCTAACTTAAAGCATGATATGCTAGCCAGCTTTGTTAGCAGCCTAGCCGCTATGCTGGTAGATAGTGTGCTGTTTACCTTAATTGCCTTTGCCGGAGTTTTCCCTACCCATGTGCTTATCAGTATTATGGTGGTAAACTTAGTAGTTAAAGGTTTAGTGGCCGTAGCGGGCACACCGCTGATTAAGCTGGCTAAACTAAAGGTAAATAAAGAAGATTTATAAACTATTAAAATAAACGTATTTTGTCTTTGCGGAGGAGCGGTAGCAACTATTAAGCATTTGGTAACCATAAAAAGATAGTTACCGGCTTGCAAAGTTTCTTGCTTTCGCAGGCAAAATACGCTATAATTATCGTAAGATTATGTACAAACGCAGAGCAACAGGACAAGTTAAAGCAGGCAGCTTGATTATAGGCAGTAGTTCGCCTATTACTATACAAACTATGTGGGATAAACCGCTGGATATTATAGACACCGGCTTAATAAACCGTATTAATGGTCTTAAAAAATTAGGCTGCGATATTATCCGTTTTGCCGTACCTACTATGCAGGCAGCCGAGCAGCTAGGCCTTTTAGCCGACCGGCTAGAGTTGGCGGTAGTGGCCGATATTCATTTTGATTACCGTATTGCTTTAAAATGTTTAGATTATCCTATCGCTAAGTTACGCTTAAATCCCGGTAATATCGGTGGGGCTAAGCAAGTTAAAGAGGTGGCCCGCAAAGCGCTTGATAAAGCCATACCTATACGTATAGGCGTAAATGGCGGCAGCCTAGAAAAGCGACTGGCGAGTTTGCCAAGAGTAGAGGCCTTAGTGGCCTCTGCCCTAGAGGAAGCTAATTTGTTAGAGCAGGTAGGGTTTAAACAAATTGTTGTTTCTATTAAAGATAGTAACCCAAACTATGTGCTGGAGGCCAATCGCTTGCTGGCTAAGCAGTGTGATTACCCTTTACATTTAGGTATTACAGAGGCCGGGCCTCTTATCCCTAGCCTTACCAAAAGCGCTTTCTTTTTAGGTACCTTACTCAGCGAAGGTATTGGCGATACCATTCGTATTAGTATTAGCGATACTCCCGAGCGCGAAGTAATGGCTGGGCGCGAGCTATTAAGTACTTTAGGTTTAGCTAACCAACCTAAGCCTAAATTAATTAGCTGCCCGCGCTGCGGTCGTGCCAGCTTTGATGTACACGGTTTTAGCCAAAAGCTTGAGCCCATTTTGTACACTATAAATAAAGATATTACCATAGCGGTGATGGGTTGTGCCGTTAATGGGCCCGGTGAAGCCGGCCATGCCGATTTAGCTATTAGCGGTATTGGCGATAAAGTATTTGTTTATAAATATGGCCAAAAGGTATATAGCGGTAAAGCTATAGAAGCAGAAAGCTACTTTATGCAGCAATTAAATGAGCTGGCGGCAGGTTAAGCCGTTACTATCTATAATTGCCTAAAGCGCCTCTTTATGTTAAAGTAAGTTATGGCCTTTAATCCTCTTTATGCTGTTCGTTCTCTAAAGCCGCCGCCGCTGTGGGCTAAACTTTTTGCTCTTACGGCCTTGCTGTTAATGGCAGCAACAATTACTATTAGTTTTGTTTCGCAAAGTTTATTTACCGAGCAACTGCATAATCAGCTGCGCAGCGAAGCTTTAACAAGCGCCCAAAATTTTAGTCATAACTTTTGGCAAAGTTTAAATTTTACCCATCAAAGTATTAATAACTTGCTGGCTATAACTACCGGTTTGCCTAATCAAGCTAGTTTAATTAACAACTTTTTTGCCGCTAACCCTAGCTTGGCTTTTTTTAATACAGCCGGCCATAGTTACCTTAATCCCCGTTTAGCCGCCAGCCTAGATAACGAACTGCTTACCCGTTATGTTAATACCACTATTGCTCACCCGCCGGTAACTTATGATAGGTTAATGCTGCAAAATATTTCGGTGGTTTTTAATCGCCCTTTGCTGGCCGTTCGCTTTAGCAGCGGCCCGCAAGATTTAGGGTTGCTTTTTATTATTTTGGCCGATGAGCTTTATCAAAGTTTAGCCGGCAGCGGACAAACTTTGGTGCTGGATACCAGCGGCCAACTGCTCGTGCAATTTACTTTAAATAGCAGCCAGCCCGATTTTTCGTTGTTGCCCGGCTGGGCAGAGTTTGTAATGGGCGATAATAACTCTTTATTTTATAGCTATAGTTTTGCCGGTACCAGCTATTTAGCCAGCCTTTACAGGGCTAACCAATTAGATATTGTAACTTTAACCACCACACCGCTTACGGCCGAGCTAACTTTTGTTGCTACCCTTACTCGCCTTAATCTTTTAATAAGCGCTCTGTTACTATGGCTAACTTTTCCTATTTTGTGGTTATTTAGCCGTACCATTACTACGCCTTTACGGCAGTTAATTACGGCCAGCGAACAATTAAGGCACGGTAGCTATGCCATTAATTTACCTAATTACGGCCGTAACGAGCTGGGGCAGCTTAGCCATAGTTTTAAGGAGTTGGCTGCTAATTTAAGTGAAGAAGAACGGGCGAAAGCTAACCACCCCAAGCAATTTAACGAATTTATTAACGGCGAATTTAAAGAGGCCGCCATTATAGCTGCCAGCATTAAAGATTTTGAGCTTTTTGTCAATGAAATGAGCCCCTTAGAGCTGATGAGCTTTTTAAACGATTACCTTAAACGTATGTTTAATTGTCTTAAGGCTACCGGTGTTATCCTTACTAAAATAAATGCCGATAGTTTTGTGGCTGTTTATAGCTCGCCGTTAAGTAATAATGTTAAAAACGCTGTAGATGCCGCCATTTTAATGCGTGAAAGCCTTAATAGCTATAATTTAAAGCGGGTGAGTAAAGGCGAACGGTTAATAAAGATGAACTGTGGTATAAGTTATGGTAAGGTTATTGTAGGTAAATTAAACAACGAAAATACGGTAATTGGCGAGGCGGTAACCTTAGCTAAAAGCTTGCGCCGGCTTAACTATAATTTTGAAACAGATATTTTAATTAACCAGCTAAGCTACCAAAGAGTAGCCGGTATTTATTTAACCAAAGTGCAAGAAAAAGTTAAACTGGCCGGCAAAGACGAAGCAGAGGCCGTTTACTTTATTGAAGGGCGCACTAAAAGTAACATTGCTAACCTTAGCCAAAACATTAACGATATTAGGCATACTCTCGATAAAAAACGCAGTAAGGTAAGGGTAAATAATGAGCAAAACTAGCAAATTGATTGGCGGTGATTTTTATGTGTGTACAAAGCTTTAGCGGTACCTCCGCCTTGAGGGTAGCAGCAACTTTGTCGAGGCACCCTTTACCGTACGTGCCCCGCTTAATCGTGTATTTTGATAAGTAAAATATAAGTTATGAGTAAAGTTAGTAAATTAGCAATTATTATTTTTATAACTATTTTTGTATTATTGGCAGGGCTGGCTTTTGGCCATTATCACTCGCTTAAAACTGATAATCAGTTAAATAAAGTTAGTTATTTAAACAATACCGAATTAATAAAATTATTTACCACCGAGTTTGCTTCTAGTTTAGTTGTCTTAATCCCAATAGTAGAAGATACTCCCGGCAACGAAGCTTTAGCAGAGGCTATAACTGATACTGCCGAACCAGCTTTGCCAACGCAAGCAAATATTGTAGCAGATGAGCCTAGTCCTTTGCCGGTTATCGGTGTAACCCCTAACGAAACACCGGTGCCAGAGGTGGTAACAGAGGTTGCCCCTATAATACCGGTTAGCTCATCGCCTGTGCTAACCACCGCTCCGCCCGTTAATCTGCCGCCGGCAGTAATAGAAGTCATTCAACCGCCGCCAGCTGCTTTAGCTGTAGCCGAACCTGAGTCGGCGGTAATTACCCACTTAGCGCCAGCGGTTATGCTATCACCTATAGCAGGGCAGGTGCTAGATTTAAGCGGTGAGCGCGCTCTAATTATTAACTGGCAACTGCCGGAGGAAGCTACCGATAGCAGCTTAGTACTTACTAATTTAAATACCGGCCGGGTTATTTTAACGCGTAACCAAATTAGGGGCAGCAGCTTTAGTTATACCAATTTAGCCCAGCTGGAAGAAGGTAACTTTAGCCTAAGCCTGCAAAGTTTTAGGCGCACCGCCGGCGCAGTACTTGGCAATGAGCCGGTGGTAATAAATTTTACTTTAAGTTTACAGCCTATGCCGGCACCGGTTATGAGCAGCGCTAATAGCTTTTCTACACCCACTCAACGTATCGAATGGCAAGCCATAAGCCGTGCTAATAGTTACCGTGTAATAATTACTAACAACGATACGGGGGCTAGGCCGGTAAATATAGTGGCGCGTACCAACTTTGCTACCGTTAGGCTGCCGGCCGGCCATTATACCGTAACAATTATCCCTATTAACGAATTTAACCGCGAAGATAATGCCGGTAGCGTTAGCCAAACCATAATCATAAACTTATAACTAAAATAAAAATAATTTTATTACTAAATTATTGCTATGGGCTACGTTTAGTCCTTTATAAATAAATATAACATTTATTTTTTATTACCACTTATAATGCTTGATTAATTATGGAAAATAATATACAATAGCTGCTAGATATACATGTAGTCTAAAACTTTTTTATAGGAGTATTAGATATGAAAAATATAAAGTTATGGCTGCTCTTATTAGCGGCTTTAGCCTTTATAGGCTGTAATAATAGCAGGAGTAGCGGCAGTGGTAATAACGATGGGGGCGGGGAACAGCCGCCGGTTATTGGCGGCGGTAACGAAGGTGATGGCAGCCCCGATGGCGGAGGCGATGAAGGCCCGGTTATTAATTGGGTGGCTTTACCCACCGCAGACCAGCTTAGCACTATTAATGTAAGTATTGCAAACCAGCCGGGATTAATGATAAATGGCGGTAATGGTTCGGCTAGTGTAAGCGGCGCTGCTTTAACTTTAGGTAATACGGCAGGAGCAAGTACTGTAGGCGGTGTACCTTCGGCTCCTAGTACTTCTAGGTTACAAATAGTGGTAACGGTTAATTTTACCCCTATTAGCGGTCTTCCTATAACACCGATAGATGTGGTAAACTCATTAAGAAGTTGGGGGCCGTTTGGCAACAATGTTATCACACCTGTTAATAATCTTGCCGCTGCCGCCGGTTTTGCCGGAGCAGATATTACCATTGTAGCTATCCCTAATTAGGAATAACCTTATTTAATAATTTTAATTAATAACCCCCATTGTAGCTGGGGGTTATTTGTAAGCGGCCCATTAATAGTTAATTACCAGCCGCCCGATAATTTAAGTAATGAAACCGCTTTTTTTATGGCTAATTTTACTTATAAGCTTTAATGGTTACGGCCTGCAACTTTACTTTAACGATAGGCTTGCCCACATATATAATACCGATGAACTAACTACCATCGCTATGACCGATGAAGCCGGCCGCCAATACATTACCCTTAACGATATTATCCCTTTAGGCCAAAATAACCCAACTGTTGTTATTAACGGCAGTCTTAGGCTAGGGCAGCTAACAGCCGAGCAATTAATGAACGAGCATTTAGTGGTAACAAATACTATCAGGCTTGGCCGAAATAATGTAATCATAAATAGGATAGATGCTTATGCCGAGCTTTTAAATGATAATAACTTAACGGTTTGGCTTAGCAGCCCGCAGCCTGTTCTGCAGCGGCAGATAGAAAATTTTGGGCTTTTGCATAGGGTAAATATTAAAATGGTTATTGTACCTAATTTAGCTACAGCTATCGAAAGTTTACCCTTAACTGGCGAGAGCCCGCCCGATGTTATTATTACCACAGCCGATAACTCTTTTATTTATAATTATCGCGACAATTTTATTCCTTTAAGCAGGGCCGTTTTAGCCGATGAGCAGCGGTACGGCAGTTTTTTTCGTTTAGCCCCTAGTTATTTGCAAGCTATAGCTTATCCGCTGCTGTTTAGTTACCAAGCTTTACTTTACAATAGCGATGTTATGCATCACTCGCTTTTTGATGGCGCTGTTCCTACTGTACCTAGCTTGCATAGAGCAGCTGCGGCCGTGCAAAATTTTGTAACTACACCTATTGCATGGAATGTAAGCGGAGCTACCGCTTTTTTGCCTTTTTTAAGAATAAACGGTCTTAATACTAGTCTTCAGGAAGAAAATTTACGGGCGGCGTTTAATTTAGGGCAAAGCTTATTTGCCAGCCCGCATATACGTAACATTTCCGGTGATATTAACAGCCGTGAAATTGCGCTGTTTTTTAGCGATACCGGTTGGGCCGGTACAGTTAATACCGGTTTAGTTGATTTAGCCTTTTTAGCTTTGCCGCAAGGTATGCAGCCGCTCTTTACGTATTATGTGGCTTTAAGCCCCATAGAGGCGCCAGCTAGCTTGGCCGGCCAAAGGTTAATTTTAAGTTTATGGGGAAATGCCGGCCAATTTAGAGTGGCCGCAGAGCGGGGGTTTTACCCTAACCGGCTTGGACAGTTAATGCGGCCTTTGCATATTGGCGAACGGGAAGCTTTAGAGGCTAGCTTAGCGAATGGAGCTATGTTAAGTGGAGTTGATGGCTGGCAAGCTTTGTTAAACCGTTTTACCGCTTTATTTTCGTTAGTTATGTCTGGGCTAATCACGATTGATGAAGCTATAAGTAATTTTTAATACGGTAAAATATAACTAATAAAAACATTTTGATTGGTTAGTTCTAGTTAAATTTGCTTTTTGTAAATTAACGATGATCCCACTTTATTAAGGCAATAATTGGTCGAGACCCATCATTCTGGTCATACTGCATTACATTCCAATCATCTCTAAATTCAATAAAATTATAAGACATAATATAAGATACATTCTCTCTAACTCTGTTATAAGCATCTACATATCTAACTAAAGCTCCATGAGGAATTATCATAACTTTATATTGTATATTTAGAGGGTCGTTTATTTGTAAGCTGTTAAATAACACTTGAGAAAATGTAGAATCTAGCCAAGCTAAATGAAAAATAAAATCATGGAAGCTTCGCCTATAGCTATTCCACCAACCATTAGGTTGGTTACGAGCAAGAGCTACAGACTCTAACAAATTTATGGAATAATTTCTTAGAAAAGGTGAATCTGGTATGAAAGATAAAGAAAAAGAAGTAGAATTAGGAACTAAATGAAAAGAAACGTTAGGGTTTACATAATGCCTAAACAAAACAGCAGTAGAATTTATATAACCGCCGCCAAATACCATAGCCGGTCCGGCTCTAAAGGTTCTATATCTTACATCCGTAAACCTAGTGGTTCTAAGAATAAATTCACCCATTTCATTTAATAATTGAGAAATTCCTTGTTGAAGCCTTCGCTCATCAACTTCAGGCCAGCTAGAGCCATCTCTATAAATTAAAAATTGATAACCAAGCATAGCGTCATAAAAAAATGTGTATTCTAATTGTTCATTTAAATCTCTTATAGTAGGAAGAGAATAATTATTTTCTATAATTAAAACTAAATTTCTATCTAGCAGAGCATGAGGTTTTTCTACAGTAGATAAGATTTGCTCATCTTCTATTATTTGATTATAAGAATCTTCTTTTTGGCCACAAGAATAATATAAAATAATATGGATAAATAATAAAATATAAATGAGCTTAGCTAGTTTCATAATAAAAACTCCTTTAAATATAAAGCATTAATATTATATAAGTACACTAAATCTTTGTCAAGTCCTTATAATACAAAATAGCTTGTTGCGCTTGCTTTTTTGCTTATAACGCCTTGACAAAGATGGTCTAGTAATAATTAATTGCTAACCGCCCGATACTATAAATATCGCCTAAATACCCTGTAACTTATGAATAAGCAAATACTCCCATTAACCCAGCAAGCCAAACAGGCCATCACCATTAAACGCCTCGTAACTAAACTCCGGCAGGCCCGTACCAATTATTACAATAGCGGCGAGCTGCTTTTAACCGATAATAACTTTGATGATTTAGAGGATAAATTAAGGGCTTTAGCCCCCCACCATAGCTACTTTAAAACAGTAGGCATAAATTTTGATAGCAGCGGTGAAGCCGGCAAGGTAAAACATCTTGTACCTATGCTTAGCGCCGATAAAGCCAAAGATATGACCGAAGTAAGCAAGTGGTTGGGTAAGCTTAAGCTGGCTAGCTATCAATTAATTATAGAGCCTAAGATAGATGGCCTGTCGGCTAGCTGCCGTTATGTTAATGGTTTGCTTGATGTTGTAGCCACACGTGGTGATGGTAGAACAGGACAGGATATTACAGAGGTAGCCGGCTACATAAGCGCTATCCCTAAAAAGTTAAGCCAGCCTTTAACCATCGAGGTACGCGGCGAATTATACCTGCCCCGCAATACCAGCTATGATACTAAAGGTAAACCTTTGCGCAACAACACCGTAGGATTAATTAACCGTAAAGAAAATAAGGCAGAGGCTAGCTTTGTGCACTTTGCCGCCTATCGTATTGAAGGGTATAGCTACGGTACAGAAGAAGAAGCCATTAAATTAATTACTGCGTTGGGTTTTAGCAGTGTGCCTTATCAGCTGGTGAGCAGTGAAGAAGAGATAGATAATTACTACCAGCAGTACCTTGAGCAGCTACGTGACCAGTGGGTTTATGAAACCGATGGTTTAATGTTAGTGATAAACAATAGCCGGCTACAGGCCGAGTTGGATAGACGTTGGGTGGTAGACCATCATCATCACTATGCCTTAGCGTTTAAGCCGCCCTCTGCCAGTAAAGTAAGTAGCCTGATAAATGTGGAGTGGCAGGTAAGCCGCAGCGGTTTTGCTATACCGGTGGCTATCTTTGCCCCTATACAGTTAGGCGGCGCTACCCTAGAGCGCGCCAGCTTACATAACGCCGAATATGTAGGTAAACTTAAATTAGCCGCCGGCGACCAGCTGCTTATTGAGCGGGCCAACGATGTTATCCCTTATGTGCGTGATAACTTAAGCGGTCATGGCCGAGAAGA
>WRBN01000003.1 GCA_009784515.1 Spirochaetaceae bacterium
CCGGTAAAACCACGCAAGAAAGTTATACTCAAAGTGTTAGCGGCCAACAAAATCGCTAAAAGTAAAAATAATGGCACTGTTATTAGTAACTAATATATTTTGTTTTATATAACTGTCGCCGTCTAAATCAACAAGGCGAAAATCGTACCTGTTAGTTACATTTAAGGGGTGTGGCAGCGGTAAAGTAACGCTTTGACCATTCCTTAATACTTGGTTGCTGCGCAACCTGTTAGGCCCCCAGTAGTTATCTGCCACCGGGCTAAAATAAACAAAAAAGACAGTAAAGCCGGTTCGGTTGACAATAGTAATAGTTGAGTTTTGCTGATTAGAGTTAGAACTTGCACAAGCCATTAAAAAAACTGCTATAAAAATCACTAAAAGTACAATTCTTTTCATTAAATTCTCTCCTAAATAGGGAATTAAACTATTTTAAACTTTATGTGTATTGTAGCATATAAATTTATTTTGTCAATCATTAAAAATTTAATGTAGCAATAAAAATAATAAAATAATTTTTTTCATATAAACCCTTCTATTTATTCCACTATAACCCGCTCAACGCGTTGACTAATGCCGCTAAGCAGCATATAAGGCGAAAAATGGGCGAGGCCTACCGTAAGCTGGGCGGCATTAAGGGATGGGCTATTTGGGCCAAAAAAAATGGCTTTATCATACAGTTTAATATTATCGGGGTTGTCTTTTAAATCTACGATTAATTGATCCATGCAAACAAAACCGGCAATGTTATAAAGCTTGCCTTTAATAGCTACGGCCGCCTCTTTGTTAGAAAATATATTGCTGTAACCATCGGCATAACCCAATGGGATAGTAGCCAAATAGCTGCCTTTTTTAGCTACATACAACGAACCATAACTTACGGCACTATCTTCCTTAAGTTGGTGAATAAAAGTGATAAACGAGCATAATTCCATTACCGGCTTTAAGTTACCATTAAGCAGTGAATGTTGCTGAGCATAACTTGACGGCGAGTACCCATACAAAGCAATACCCGGCCGTACCATATTAAATAAATTATTAGCCGCCAACCGCTGGATAGCTGCACTATTGGCACAATGCACAATTAAATGAGGTTGCTGCTGTTTTAACGGAGTTACTAAATGGGTAAAATTAAATAAATCGTCCTCTAAGCTAGGGTTGGTGGTATCATCACCGTTGGCAAAGTGGCTGGCTATGCCCTCTAACTTTAAGTAGCTTTGCTCGCTAACAAAATTTGTTAAGGGGATAAGCTCGCTTATATCGCAGCCTATACGGTTCATCGAAAGATTTACCTTAATGTGTACCGTAACCTCTTTATTTATAGCTTTGGCCATACTTTGCCATAACCTAGCTTCGTCAAACGATGAAATAAAAGGAATAAGCTTTAGATAAATAGCCTCGCTAATTTCGTACGGCATACAAGGTGAAAGTAAATGGATTGGCTTAGTAATAGCCATAGCTCGCAGCCTACGTGCTTCGCTTAAACAAGCTACCGCAAAACGATGCGCCCCCAGTTTATCTAGGATAGGGGCTACCATCTCGATACCATGCCCGTAAGCGTTGGCTTTAACCACCGCACAAATAAAGGTTTGATGGTTAAAATTATTTTTAATTAGTTTAAAGTTAAACTCAAGGTTATCCTTGTAAATTAAAGCCCGAGTAGCGCGCATTTTTTTATTTTAGTGAGTTTTATTAATAAAATCAAGGCAGTTTGCCATTTTAGTACCTATAAATGGATAGTTACCTATTTTTTTAGCCTGCTCCTACGAGTAAGGTACGGCCATTTAATTTTATTTATTCAAAGTTAAATTATACTAAAAATCTTCTCCTAAATCCGTAAATATTAATGCTTTTATTTATTGTAACAAAAGCCTGTTTCGATGGGCTTTTTATAACCGTACTATCGACAGGGAGTGGATAAAGTGCCCGTTTTATGTTATCATATAAGCTAGATGAAAAAGCTTTTTTTACTGGCCATTATCTTTATTAATGTTACTACCGCCCATAGCTACGCTAATAACTTTAGTGTTGGCCTAAAAAGCGGTTTTGGTATTAGCCTGCTGATGGCCGAAGAGCACCGCCATCCGGTAACCAACAAAACCTTAAGATATTTAGGCAACAGCAGTTTAACGGCCGGCGGCGAACTTTATTTTACGCACTGGCTTGGCTATTTTAGTGATAATAAATTTATTAAACAATGGGGTTTACAGCTGGAAACCGGCTACAACGGCCACTTTTTTGGCCAAGTTGATGTCGATTATAGCTCTATCATCGAGATAAGAAATATGAACTACACCGCCCATAACTTTATGGCGGGATTATTAGTCGCCGGTAAATTGGCCCCTTTTGGTGGTTATGGCGGCGGGTATGGTTACTTTACCGTTGGCCCGGCTTTTTATTACCAGCAGCTCTCGTTGGGTGAGGTGGTTTACCGCCCAACGACGCTTTTAGCGGCTGTAGCCGAAGCCGGCTTAAGGTTGCCTATCTATAACAGCAGCGGCGAGTGGCTGCTAAGCTTACGCGCCGATTTTAAATTTCCTATCCAAGCCGCCGTTCGGGCCCGCTGGGTAGCCAACGATAGCATTGTTATAGCCATTAGGGTAGGTTATGGTTTTAGCTTTTAACTACCTCTTCAACATAACTATGTTGGGCTAACCAATGCAAAGTAGCTATAGTAACAATCATAGTTATGACAGTTCCTGCTAAACCATAAGCCCAGCTCCCTGCCACTATTGCAGGTATAGTGGCAACAAATGCTTCTTCCCCTGCTGCTATTTGCTCGGGGGTAGCATTAAGTGTTAGCTCAGTTAGCTGCGCCCTCGCGTGCAGGCCAAGTACCCATATTCTTAAATAAAAGCCAATACTCCCTATGCCGGCTATCATCACAATCAGGTAATAAATTTTTTTAGGAAAGTTTTTAAAGTTACCGTCAAAGACCAGCTTTAAGCCGGCTATGTTGCTGTGAGCATAAACATAACTTAAAAGTTTACGGCAAATAAACGGCAAAGTTAAACCAAACGAAACTAACCATAGCAACCCATAACCTAACACACGCCAGCCTAAAGCAAACATTTTACCGCTGTAAAGGCTAGGCTCAGTGCTGCCTTCTAGAGCTAAACCTTCTACTCCCCAACGGATAATTTTAGCTATAAAATACGCTATTAACGGCATAATACCTATACTAACAACTATAGCCACACCAAGAGCAATTACACTGTCGGCAGCGAGGGTTGCCATACTATAAACTGCCATAAAAGCCAGCACTCCCATATAAATACCAAAAAAGAGCAAGCAAATTAAAAATAACTGCACTGCGCTACCATTAAAGGTAAAGCGTTTTTCGTAATTACCTAAAAATACATGGTTGCTTAAATATTGAAGCAACCTTTTAGCGGCATAAAAGCTACCTATAAATAAAGTTATAATACTAAATAACATGTAAGCCCACACACTTAATAAAAGATTGTACCACTTTAAAGTACAATTTAAACGTTTGCCAACATCGCTGTTAGCCATTTCTTCAGCCATAAAAACTCCTTTTTTATTATAACGAAAATCTTGTATTCCCATCTATATATATCATAAAATAGTTAATATTACAACTAGGTTTAATAAAAGTCGCCGATAGCCCTCTTGTCTAAATTACCATTTAAGAGCATAATTAAGCTATGGTAATTATCGCCGAAATTGGTACCGCCCACAAGGCCTCTTTAAACCTAGCGCAAAATTTAATTATGGCCGCTAAAGAGGCAGGGGCCGATGTGGTCAAATTTCAGGCTATTATTGCCGATGAAATTGTCCACCCAAACGTGGGCCAAGTGCCGCTGCCGGGCGGGCAAATCGACATTTACCAAAGCTTTAAGCAGTTGGAGCAACCCCTTAGCTTTTATGCCCAGCTTAAAGAACTTACCGAAGCCGCCGGCTTACAGTTTTTATGTACCCCCTTTGGCCTTAAAAGTTTAGCTATGCTAAACCAGCTGGGAGTTAATAGCTACAAGGTAGCCAGCCCAGAACTTAACCACCTGCCCTTACTTACAGCTATGGCTAAACTTGACAGACCTATCTTATTAAGTTTAGGAGTAAGCAAACTAAGCGACATTGAAGAGGCCTTAGCTATTGTCGGCATTCAAAACACAACTTTATTGCACTGCGTAACCAGCTACCCGGCACCGGAGGCCGATTACAACTTACGTTTACTGCCGCATCTTAAAGCCATCTTTAACGTAGAAGTAGGTGTATCCGACCACAGTAAAGACAGCAAACTGGTACCGACCTTAGCTACCTATATGGGAGCAACGGTGATAGAAAAACATATTTGCCTAAGCCGTAACGATGACGGCCTAGACGACCCTATTGCCCTAGAGCCGCAGCAATTTAAAGAGATGGTTAAGGTCGTTAAAGCTATGCAACATAACAAAGAACAGGCTTTTAATGACTTAATTGCCGAATATGGGGCTAAGCAAGTAGAGGCGGTGCTAGGCAACGGCCATAAAATATTAGCCCCCAGCGAGGCTGCTAACTATGGCCGCACCAATCGCTCTGTATGTGCCGTAAATAATATAAATAAAGGCGAATTATTTACTGCTGCTAATACCGCTCTTTACCGGGCCGAAAAAAAACTAAAAGTTGGCCTGCCGCCTAAATTGTGGCCGGTTATTGTTGGTCGTACCGCTAGGTACACCATAACGGCTGGTAACGGCATTACCTTTGAGGATATAGCTTAACTTATACTAATAAGCTAAGCAAGGATAACTATGAAAAAACTTATTTTAACATTTATTTTACTTTTTATTTGGCCGGCTTATGGCCGTATCTTTTTTGGTACCCCACCCGATAATCTTACTCTTTCCCAACTAAACGGCGACAGCCGCCTTGTTTATAACTTAGCTGCTGGCGAAGAATTAGCCGGGTTTATCTATAATGAAGTTGATGATATTGTCCACTTGCTTATCCATACCACTGCCGGCAGTTATTTGGTAAGCAACCAAGAAAAAGGTACTGTTTATGACGAAATAGCGGCTTTTGGTTATCTTACTCATATTAGGCAACCGGTAATGGTGGCTAGCCGCAACGGTCTCGATTTTTTAGTGGTTAACCACATCGAGCAAGACGAAGGCTTTACCCAAATTGGCAGCTTTGCCAGCAACCTAGAAGACGATACCATTGCCTATCAAGTACTTATCGATGACGGCGTGGCCGTTATTACCAACGGCCAACTTGGCCGTCCCTACCAAATAGTAAGCGACCCGGTTATTAGCCTAAGCGGCAGCGTAGCTTATAGTGCCAGCAACAGCGAAGGGCAAAAGCTCATAGTAGTAAATAACGAAGAATTTAGCACATTTTTAGATTACGGCTTCTACAGCTTTGGTCTTTATAGTAACGATTTATTTTACACCGCCCAAACCGCCGAAGGCTGGGTGGTGGTTAAAAACCACGAGGTTGTCTCGCGCCCCTTTACCAGTATCGAGCTTTTTACTCTAACCAATGATGGCAGGCAATGGGCGGCGGTAGTGGTAGATAATCACCACCAATTTGTAGTGATTAACGGCGAAGAAGGCCTCGCCCACGACCATATTTTTGGTTTAACGACTAACCGCAGCGGCTCGTTAATTGGTTATGGTGTTTTTAGCAACAGTAGCCGTACCTCCAGCTACGTTATTAACAGCCGGCGCGGCCCCGTTTTTGAAGATTTACACACTTTAGGTTTTAGCTTATTAAATGCCGACTTTGCCTACTGGGGGCGCGAAAATGGTCGCTGGGTTTTAGTAGTTAATAACAATCGTTATCACGGTTATATTAATGTGCTTTCACGACCTTACCTAGCCGATGACGGCAGCTTTGCCTACTATTGGTTAAGTTACAATAACCAACATATTTTAGCCATAACCCGAGAAGACGGCCAACGGCGTTACTTTAACAACATTATAGCTGCCCAGCAACGTAATAGCCGGTTGTATGTGCTTATGGCACAGGGCCGTGAACTTTATTTAACTAATTTGGTTTTTGATTAAAATAAGAGTGATGAGTTAGCTATTTTTAAAATTAATAATTTGCTCCGCAGTAAAACCTGTAACACCGACCTTAAGCATAACTATAGCACTATTAATTAGCTGCGCCATCTTCTCTTCGTTGTCAGCGACTAATTTTTTATTTCGTAGTACGGGTTTAATACCCCCGCCCTTTAGGGTGTAACCGCTTTATTAAACTTTTGGTAACGGTTATATCACCTTCGCTAAAATTGGTACTGCTGCAAGTATGGTTGTGTACAAATATAGCGTAAGAGCATTGTAATAACCAAAACCTCTAAAGGCTTCGGGTACACCGATAATAGCGCTGGTAGCGTGGCTCACACTTACCAAATCGATAAAAGCTAGCCGTAAATCGGCACGTAAACCCAGCGTCTAAAAATGTTCCGCTTCGCTGTCCAGCAGGTTCGTACCATCGGTAAGTACATCGTGCAAAATATTTTCGTGGCGGGCTAAAACCTTAGCTTTGTTTTTACCCTCTTTTAAGGGCGGCAGTCGGCTGTACTGAACTTTGCGTTTTAAAATACGGCACATTATTTGGGCTATTTCACCAGCATTATCGGTCGGCAGGGCACTTTAAACAAAGATATTTTTAATAATAAAGCTATAACAGTTGATGAGGCTAATTAAAAAACAAGCCGCTTACAAGGCGGCTTGCTTTATTTGAGTTTTTATTTCCCAAAAATTATTTCGCCTTCATCGCGAGCGGTGGTAAAGCGTTTAATTTTGTTGGTACTAGAAAGCTCCAGTGGTTTATCTACTAAACGAATGCGTCTAATTTGCTGGTAAGGGTGTAACTTGCGGTTACCTTCCTGCACAACCTCGATGACCCGTTGTTTAACCTCGTCTTTACTTTTATCTTTAAAAAAATCGGTGCTAGGGTAAACAACAGCCTCAATATCTTCCACTTTATTGGCTTCGTCAATAATATAACCACGTACAAGCAGCTGCTCAAACTCGATGTAAAGCTGAAAAACGTCTTCTACCTCTTCGGGGTAAACATTTTTACCGCCTTCGGTTACAATCATATTTTTAGCCCGACCGGTGAGGAACACATAGTCGTCTTTATCTTTCCAGCCTAAATCGCCGGTTTTAAAGTAACCATCATTGGTAAAAGCGGCAGCCGTTGTTTCGTTATCATTATAGTAACCCTCAAAAACCATCGGCCCTTTAACGGCAATTTCGCCGATACCTTGCTCGTTAGCGTTTAAAATAATTATATCGGCCTCCGGTACAACACGGCCAACGGCACCTTCTTTAAAGGCATTGATAGGGTTTAAAGCAATGATAGGCCCGGTCTCGGTTAAACCATACCCTTGCACCATCGGTAACCCTAAGTTATTGTATAACTTTAAAGTACGCGGAGCAATAGGGCCGCCGCCGCTAATAAGCAAACGCAAGGTAGATAAGCTGGCTTTTTCGAGTATCCCTTTTAAAATGGGCAAGTTACGGCCTTTTTCTTGCCCTACCATACGCGATATAGTCATCATACATTTTACCAAGCTATGAGCTACCGCCCCTTTCTTTTTAACATTGTTCATTATACCGTTAATAACTTTGTTATAAAGCATAGGTACACCTAATAGCATAGTAACTTTGCCTTCTTTAAGGTCGTGCAAAATGTTGGTAATAGCCATTTTATTAGTAAACAGCAACTGACTGCCGCAGCTGATAGCTTCTAAAAAAACGGCTGTCATACAATAACTATGGTGGATAGGCAACAGCACATAAAAAATATCGGTGCTGTAAACATCAATTAAATTTTGGGCCAGCCAAACATCGCTTATTAAAGCCCGGTGAGTTTGGATTACGCCTTTTTCCTGCCCGGTAGTACCGCTGGTAAACAGAATAGCCGCCACATCTTCCATCGAGCTTGGCGGGAAGATGGTACCGCTATCACCTTTTAAATTAAGTACATAACCTTCTTTGCCTTGTGTTAAAGAGTAGGTGGGCACACCGGCTTGGTCAAACCCCTTGCTTAATTTTTCATAGTCGCAAAAAAGCATTTTAGCCTCTACCCTTTTCATGATAGCGATGGCTTTTTCGCTGCTCATACCGTTATCAATAGGAATAGCTATACCGCCGGCCTGCATAATGGCAATAAAAGTTATCGCCCACTCTAGACTATTACCGCCGGTTATCGCTAATTTATCGCCTTTTTTAACACCTGATTTAACTAAAAAGCTAGCGATATTATCGACTAGCTCTTTACCTTGCGTATAACTGTATGTTCTTAAGGTATCACCCTCGAAGGTGCTAAAAGCAATGTTATTAGGAAAACGATGAGCGCTAATCGTAAGCATTTGCGGAATGGTAGGCCATTTATCGCTAAAATATTTGCCGCGGTATTCATCAAGCTGCTGCCACGGTTTTTTAAAATTATCTTTCATTAATATACTCCTTTAAAATTATTTTTACAAAAATTTATAATGTGTCAATTTAGTATAAACCGGATAATTTGGTTTGTCAATAAAAAAATTTGGTAGGGTAACTATCCCTTTATAGGTACCAAAATTTGGTAGTGCTACAATAGCATAGAATAAAAATAAAGAAGTATGATAAACTACTTTTATAAGAGGTGTGAAGATGAATTGCCCAAAATGTAAAAGTAAAGATTATAGTAAAAACAGGTTTATGAAAGGTAGTCCAAGATATAAATGTAAAGAGTGCGGCTGTAACTTTACAAAAGCTACAGAACGAGGCTATAGTAAAGAGCTTAAACTGAAAGTTATTGAATATTATTTGGAAGGCTGTGGCTTTAGAAGAATAGGCCGCTTATTAGGTAGTTACTGCCTACCGTTATGTAAAAGAGGTTGATGAAAAGGTGATGGTCATAGCACACTATGCTATTGTAGCACTGCCAAATTATTTTAACGATTGACAATAGCCCATTATCGGTTTACAATGCTAATAATAGATAAGGAGAAAATTAAATGAGTTACAGTATAAATCTTTTTAAAGAAATAACCAAAATTCCTCGCCCCAGTAAGCACGAAGCTAAAATGCGCGAGTTTTTAATCGGCAAAGCCAAAGAGCTAAACTACCCCTACCAAGTTGATGAAGCCGGTAACCTGCTGGTAAAAGTAGCCGGCAAAGGGGCGCAAGCCAACAAACCTACCGTAATGCTGCAAGGTCATATGGATATGGTAACGGTGGCCAACGAAGGGGTAACTATCGATTTTTTTAACGATGGGTTAACCATTTACGAAGAAGATGGCTACTTAAAAGCCAAAGGTACCACCTTAGGGGCCGATAACGGGATTGGTATTGCAATGGCCTTTTATTGTGCTCAGCTGGATAACCATCCGCCGCTCGAACTACTGTTTACCGCCGACGAAGAAAGCGGTATGAGCGGGGCCGAAGGGATAAAGCCCGGCTTTTTTACCGCCGACTTAGCCATTAACCTTGATAGCCACGAAGAAGGGCAATTTACCGTAGGTTGTGCCGGCGGTGGCGAAGTTACTTTTAAAATTAAAGCCGGCAGCGATAGCAGCTTTAGCAGCGACCACCTATTTAAATACGAGCTTAAAGGTTTAATGGGCGGCCATAGCGGTAACCAAATTCACGAAAAACGAGCTTCGGCTAGTTTGCTCATTGCTCATCAGCTTAAAAAATGGCAAGATAACGGCCTTAATTTAAGAGTGGCCGATATTAATAGCGGTAAATTCCATAACACCATTGCCGATGCCGGTTATGTAGTGGTAGCTTTTGCCGGCGCTGACGAGGCCGAAAAGGCCGGTAGTTTATTAATTACCGAAATTAGCGATTACCCTGACGAAAAAAATTACCGGCAGCAGTTTACCAAAGTTAGCGGCCTAACTCCTTTAAGTGCAGAGGCTACTACCAAAGTTATTGCTTTAGTCAATCATTTGCAGCACGGAGTCATTACTTGGAGCAAACAATTTGAGGGTATTGTCGAAACAAGCGCTAACTTAGCTATTATTAAAATTAAAGATGGCAGTATCGAGGTAACTTATAGCTGCCGCAGTTTTATCGATAGCAAAGTGGTCGAGATACAACAAGCTTGCCTAAATTATGCTAAAGAGCAAGGCCTTGAGGCTACCCACACGGCGCCTTATCCCGGCTGGGCGCCGGCGGCGGTTAACCCTTTAGCCGATACCATGAAAGCTATTTACAAAGGCCTTACCGGCAAAGATGCCCACACCAGCCCGGTGCATGCCGGTTTAGAGTGCGGCTTTTTACTTAAGGTAAACCCTAACCTGCGCGCTATTAGTATGGGCCCGATTATTTACGACCTGCACAACCCGCAAGAAAGATTGGATATTGCCAGTGTAGACCGTGCCGAAGCTTTACTCAAAGAGACGATGGCTAAAATTTAGAGTTAATATTAAAAGGCCGCTCTCGCGGCCTTTTAAGTTGAAAGTTAAAATATTCTCAACTTGCAGTTTTCCATTCTCAACTAATTTACAAGCCTAAATTCTTACCTGCTTTTTGCCTATAATATAATAAGGAGAGCTATGGAAAGTAGTAAAAAACAAAATAACAACGCCCTCTTTTTGGCCTGTGCCGTTATTTTAGTAATAGTTTTTTTAGTTTTAACCATTATGGGTTTTATTTCACGTTATGGCTTTACCCAGCCGATGGCCGATGGCGAAGAGCTTATCATCGAACGGGCTATGCTTACCGAAGCTTATTTGCCGCAGGCCGATTCGCTGCCCATTGAGGGGCAAACACAGCCGCCCGCCGTAACGGTAACCGAAGTGGCCGAAATGGTGCAACCCATAACCGAACTGCCGCCGGCAGCCGTTAACAACGAACGCACCCGTGAGGGACGGCTCTTTTTTGTGCAAGCCGTTAGTGATGGCCGGCTGGCGTTGCAAAGTACCGTAGTGCCTATAACTTATAGCAACCAGCAGCCGTTAAGCGCCACCATCAATATTTTATTGGCCGGCCCGCCTGCCGAAATGGCTAACAGGGGCTTTTTAACGATGATACCCGAAGGGTCGCAGTTAATATGGGCTAGGGTAGAAGACGGTACCGCTATTTTAAACTTTAACGAAAACTTTAGGTTTAACACCTTTGGCCGTGATGGCTACGAGGCCGAACTTAGGCAGATTGTGTATACCGCCACCGAGTTTGCCACCGTAGAGCGAGTACAATTTTTAATAGAAAGCGAGCGGGTAGATTTTTTAACCGAAGGTATTAGTATTGCCGAGCCGTTAAGTCGGCAAAGTTTTAGATAATTAATAAATAATAACTAAAATATAATAGATAAATACATTAAGTCGCTTTATTTACAAGACTAAAGCTTATATGCTAAAATGAAAAACGATATGAAATTTTACAACGATGATTGTTTTAAAATAATTCCTTCATTATCTAATAGCGCTAACCTTATTTTAACCGACCCACCTTATCTTATCTCTAAAGAAACAGGGTTTAGCAGCGTAAAAGATGGGGTGGAACGATTTGCCGTAACTATGGATTTTGGTGATTGGGATAAGAATGATTTAAATTTAACCCTTATGTGTAAGCTTTTTTATGATAGTTTACAAAAAAGCGGTACGGTTATTATTTTTTTTGATATTTGGAAAATTTCTTATTTAAAAGAAGCGATGGAAACCGCCGGATTTAGAATGATTAGGCTTATTGTGTGGGATAAAAGTAATCCTGTGCCATTAAATAGCAAATGTAACTATTTAACTAATAGCCGCGAGATAGCCTTATTGGGTATAAAAGGTACAAAACCTACTTTTAATTCGGCCTATGATACCGGTAATTATCGTTACCCCATTGAGAATAATGGTAAAAGGTTACACCCTACCCAAAAACCGTTAGAGCTGATGAAAGATTTAATAAAAAAACATAGTAACGAAGGTGATGTCGTGTTAGACCCCTTTATGGGCAGCGGAACAACTGGTGTAGCGGCGTTATCTTGTAATAGAAGATTTACTGGCATAGAGATAGACGAACATTACCACAATGTTGCTAAAAATAGAATTGAAAATATGGTTAAAGTAGCGCGTAAACCTTTAAAAAGAGAACCTTTAAATGAAAAAATCGAAGAAAGATTTATTTCTGCAACTTGCTAATCCCGATGAAGACGGCTTTTCACACGAAGTAAGTGTAGAAGAATTTATAGGCGAATATGCTGAGTTAAAGCTTGGTAACGGGGGGAGTTGGTGCAGAGATGATAGTTCGCTGGGTAATGAATTTAACATTGTAAGGCTAAAAAATGGCAGCAAAATTACTACTATTAGGCTAGAGGGAAAGAAGAAGCAAAAAATTAATAAAGCTATACGTAATGATATAACAAAAGCTATAAGCTTGCAGCGCTGTGTGGTGCTTGCTACCTCTAAACCCGAAGTTGACCACAAAGATGGCAGATACGATGACAATACAGTAGCCAATTTAAACACCCAAGATATAAGCCATTTTCAGCCGCTTTCTAAAGCTGCTAATAATGCCAAAAGGCAGCACTGTAAAAATTGTAAAGATAGTGGTGTGCGTTTTGATGCCACCAAGCTTGGGTATAGTAAACCTGTGTTAAAAGGTGGAACTAACTATAATGGTAGTTGTATAGGCTGTTACTGGTACGACCCTAAAAAATTTAATGAAGGTATGAGCAAGAACTTTTGCATCTAAAAATACTCAATAAAAATCATAAACCACTATGTACTCACCAGCAATCCTCGAGGCCATTAGGCAAAACATCAGTATCGTAAATATTATTGGCCAATATGTCAATTTAAAAGCCAAAGGCGATACCTATTGGGGTAATTGTCCCTTTCATGCCGAAAAAACACCTAGCTTTACGGTAACTCCCAGCAAAGGGTTTTATCATTGTTTTGGCTGTAAAGCCGGCGGCGATGTTTTTAAATTTGTGAGCGAGATAGAAAAAATAAGTTACTACGAGGCCGTTAAATTATTGGCAACTAAGGCCGGTGTGCAACTAAACGAGCAAAATAATGAAAAATATGCGGCCGAGCAAAAAAAACGAGCAGCCTTACTGGATTTGTATCAAAAGGTGTGCGGGGTTTACGAGCATTTATTGTGGCACACCGCTTCCGGCAAAGCAGCTTTAGCTTATTTGCAGCAAAGGGCTTTAAGCGAGACCACTATTAAAAAATTTAAATTAGGTTATACCCATCAAGATGGGAAATTTTTGTATCCCTTTTTGCTTAAAAAAGGTTATAGCGAAGATTTTTTAGCTGAGAGCGGCCTGTTTAGCCGTAATTATACCGATTATAGTTTGTTTACCAATCGGATTAGTTTTCCGGTGGTTAATACTAACGGCGAGGTACTGGCCTTTAGCTGCCGCTCGCTGCCGCAGGCCGCTAAAGAAAGTCCCAAATATATTAATAGCCCCGATACCTTAATTTATCATAAAAGAGAGCAGGTTTACGGCCTGTATCAAGCTAAAGAAACCATTAGGCAACAAAAACAGTTTATTTTATGCGAAGGCAGTATCGATGTGTGCGCTTTGCATCAATTAGGTTACGGACAGGCGGTAGCGCCGCTGGGTTCGGCCTTTACTAACGGGCAAGCCGCCTTATTAAAAAGGTACGCCGATACAGCTTTACTGTTATTTGATAACGATGAAACCGGTCAAAAAGCGATGTTGGACAGTGCGGTTATTTGTGAGGAAGAAGAACTGGAAGGTTACGGCTGTAAGTTGGTTGGAGCGAAAGATGCGGCCGAAATTTTACAGAAAAACGAAGGGTATATCTTGACAAAAGCTATAAATAATGCTAGCTTAATCTTTGATTATCTTTTAACAGAGGCGCTGAGTAAAGATGGCCACAAGGCCTTACGGCTGGAAGAGCTAAGTAAACAGTTATTTACTTACATACGGGCGGTAAAATCGGCTATAAAGCACGAGGCTTATTTGCGGTTAATGGCCGATAGAATGGGTATTAGTTACGAAGCCATAGTTAAAGCCTTTGAACACTTTAAAAAAACTAACCATATTCAACCCAGCCGGCAGCATAACCTAAAGGCGGTTAAAAGTGAGGTAGCTAAACCAAAAAAGCCGATGGCCATTAAAGGCGGTGCTATTTATGAGCTGCTGTTAGCCTTTTTAGCTAGGCCCGATTTATACCAAAAATACGGCGATCAATTATTAACCGAATATATAACGGACGAGAGGCTTAACGAGGTAGTAAATTACCTTAAAAGCAGCGATAAAGAAAATTTATTTGTTTATCTTGAAGAAGGTAATTTGGCGGCCGAGTTAAAAGATTTTTTTAAAAATAGCTTAAAAAGCGCCGGGCCGGCCAGTTACGAAGAGCGGGCGCAAAGGGCGCTTTGCCGCTTAGAGATAGCCGGCTTAGAGCAAAAAGCTTTGCAGATAATAACTAGCCTTAATGAAGCTAATGCCGAAGAGGTGGTTAAATTGCTGGAAGATAAAATGATTATTGCAAGTAAAATACAAATATTAAAAACGAGGTTGTAAAGTTGTCAGAGCTAGAAAGTGAGAGCATGAAACGATTGATTGAGTATGGTAAGATAAAAAAACGTTTAACTTATGACGAACTCAACGAACTTTTGCCAGAAAATATTTTACATAGCGATAAAATGGAAGAAATACTCTCTGTTTTGGGTAACGAAAATATCAGTATCGAAGAAGATGTGGTAAATACCGAGCCGGTGGGTACAGAGACCGATGAGGCTATCGAGATAAATTTATCGCAAGATTTAGTTTTGCAAGAGGCCTTAACTAAAGGCAATAATACCGGCAAAAAACGTAGTTTAATTTTAAACGAAAGTGAAAGTGATGTCGACGACCCTATTAGGTTATATTTGCGCGAAATAGGCAAAGAGGCTTTACTTTCGGCCGAAGAAGAAGTTGAGCTTAGCAAGCAGATGGAAGACGGCGAACAAATAATTAAAGAGGTTTTAAAGAAATCGGGCATAATTATCAGCGAATTTTACGAGCTGGCTAACCGGGCTTTTTTAAAACGCGAAGAAGCCGAAGAAATTGAACGCAAAGAAAATAACGATGCCTTAGCCGAACGCCGGCGTTTAAATAGTTTTTATAAAGATAGCCTTAAGCCTCTGTACCCGGCGCTTAAAGCGCATCTTGAGCAAAAAAGTAAGATAGCCGATGAAGACGGCGATGTACTAACCCACGAAACTTTGCGTAAAGAACATAACGAGCTTAAAGCTAAACTGGGTGAAATAACGATTCATCAGGAAGAAATTTTTTATTTTTCCGATAAATTTTTAAATGTGGCACATAAAATTACTGTTTGTCGGCAAAATATTACACGTATGGAGGTCGAGCTGGGCATTAGCGGGAGCAGGGGTATCAGAACACTTGGCCGCAGTTTAGCTATTGCCGAAGAGCGGACCGCTATCGAGGCCGAGCTAGGACTAAGCAGCGATGAAATTAAAGAAACTATCCGGCAAATTCAGTTAACCGAAAAAGAGCTCAAAGAAATAGAATACGAATTTGAAAACTCTACCAGCGAAATATTGGTGATGAGCGATGAAATAGCCCGCGGGAAAGAGCTTATGAAAAGCGCCAAAGACCGCTTAACGGAGGCTAACCTACGTTTGGTAGTGTCTATCGCTAAAAAATATACCAATCGCGGCTTGCATTTTTTTGATTTGGTGCAAGAAGGGAATATCGGTTTAATTAAAGCGGTAGAAAAATTTGAGTATCGTAAAGGCTATAAATTTAGCACTTATGCCACTTGGTGGATACGCCAAGCCATTACGCGCAGTATAAGCGACCAAGCGCGAACCATACGCGTGCCGGTGCATATGATAGAGCAAATTAATAAAGTTACCCGCGAAAGCCGCCAATTAATGCAGCTGCAAGGTCGCGAACCTACCGATGAAGAGATTGCTCAAAAATTGGGCTGGACAACTTTACGTGTTAAAAATGTTAAAAGTGTGGCCCGCGAACCTATCAGCCTAGAAACTCCCATTGGCGAAGAAGAAGATAGTTTGTTAGGCGATTTTATCGATGATAAAAGTGTAGAAAATCCGGCCAGCCAAACCAGCTTTCGTATTTTGCAGGAAGAATTGGGTGAAACCCTCTCTAGTCTTAACCCGCGCGAGCGCGAAGTATTAAAGATGCGTTTTGGCCTAGAAGACGGTTATAGTTTAACCCTAGAAGAAGTTGGCCTTTACTTTAATGTAACCCGCGAGCGTATCCGCCAGATAGAGGCTAAAGCACTCCGCCGCTTGCGCCACCCAAAGCGCAGCCGCCGCTTGCGCGATTTTTTAGGCAGCTAGGAGCGGCCAATAAAAACAAGTTCCCTCGCTAGTGAAAGGGGATTAGGGTGTTACCGTTAATTGTTTTTAGCTTTAGCCAGTTCTTCTTTTAAGCGGGTTATTTCTTCTTCTTTTCTAGCAAGAATTTTATCTTTTAAGTTAATCATTTCGTCTTTTAAATCGCTTTCTTCAGTTAGTTTTTCCACAACTTTAGCGACTTTTTCTATCTCTAGCTCGGCAAAAGCGGCCCGGCCTTTTAGGTTTTCTATTAAATCTTCATTTAGCATACTTATGGGTTCTAAGTTGCTGTTTATTACGATATGGTCAAAAACATCTATCCCTAAAATATGACCTGCCCGTATTAACCTTACGGTGGTTTTTTTATCGGGTTCGCTAAATTGGGGCGGCTCTTGGGTTACATGGTTATGTACAAAAATGGCTTGAGTTGCTGCATAGTAAATAAAACCTCTAAAGGCCTTAACAATGGGGAATGTTACGGTAATTTCATTACCGGTAGCGATTAAGTCTAAAAAACATATCTCAAAATGTTCGTTAAGGCCAATCGTCCAAAAGTGCTCGGTTTTATTAGGGTCCATACCGTCTTCACCTATCCGGAAGATAGCGGCCCGGTCGTCATCGGGCGGGATATGAATTTTAGCGTGGGTACTGGTTTGGATGGGGCGTTGATGCCTGATGGCCGTTACTTTAAGTTCGTGGTTTAAAACGGCCTGCATTATCTTCATAATGTTTTGCGAGGTCTCAATCGGCCAGCTTTTTTCTATATCGCTTAACTCTTCATCGTTGGGCATTACTTAGTTTACCTTACTTTATGGGCTTTGTCTAGTTTTTTTGCCTAGTAACTCTTGCCAAAGCAATTAACTAGTGGTAAACTAAGTTATGAAAACCTTAGATGTACGTGGTATGCAGTGCCCTAAACCGATTATCTTAACCAAACAAGCTTTACAAGATAGCCATCAGTTACATATTTTAATTGATGATGTTATTGTTCGCCGTAACGTAAGCAGCTTTTTAACCGAAAATAACTATACCTTTACTAATGATAATGGCAATATTATGGTAAGTGATAAAACTTTAAGCAGTGATGGCGCCAAAGAACAAGCAGGACTTAGCCCCATTGTTGTTATTGGCAGCGAAGAACTGGGGTTGGGCGATAGTGAGCTGGGTAAAACCCTGATGAGCGCCTTTTTAACCAGCTTAAAAGAGTTAGTGCCTTTACCAACCAGTTTATATCTTTATAATGGCGGGGCTTTATTAGTAAAAAATGCAGCAACTAAAAATCAGTTAAGTGAGCTGCAAGAACTTGGTGTAAATATCCAAATTTGTGGGGCTTGCGTTAATTTTTACAATCTTACTAACGCGGTAGAGCCCTTTGGCACTACCAATATGCTGACTATTGTGCAAGCTATGGCTAGCCGTAAAGTATTAAAACCTTAATAATTATGCCTTATTTTGATAATGCCACCACTTCTTTTCCTAAAGCGCCTTTGCTCGGGCCGGCTATGGCCAATTACCTTACAGAAAGTGGCGGCAGTTATGGGCGCGGCTTAGGCAGGCGGATGCTTCAGGCTAACTTAATGGTAGAACAATGCCGCAATTTATTAGCCGCTAAGTTTTTAACTAATAAGCCCCAAAATATTATTTTTACCGGCGGGGCAACAGAGGCTATTAACCTTATTTTAAATGGTTTAAGCTTTAATAAAGATGACCTTATTTTGCTAAGCCCGCTGGAGCATAATGCGGTGCTGCGGCCTGTGCAGCGGTTAAAAGAGCTTTATGGTATTAACTACGAGGTTATGCCGCACTTTAGCGATGGCTTAATAGATGCAGAGGCTTTAAGTAACTTAGTTAAAGTTAAAAAAATTCGTTTAGCCATTATTAATATGGTAAGTAATGTTAATGGCCTTATGCAGCCCATAAAGCAACTTAAAGAGGTTTTAGCTAATATCCCTTTAATGTTGGATAGTGCCCAATATTTAACTAATTATAACAATTTGCCAATCGAGGCCGATTACGTTGTTTTTGCCGGCCATAAAGGATTACTGGGGCCGCAGGGTATCGGCGGTTTTTATCTAAAAGATGAAACCACCGTCAATCCAACTAAGCTGGGAGGTTATGCCAGCGGCTGGAACGAGTTAGCGGTCAGCCCTATTATGCCCGACCGCTTTGAGGCCGGCACCTTAAATATGCCGGCCATTGCCGGGTTATTAATGGCTTTACGCTTTAACGAGCCGCCGTTTATAAGCTTAACTACGTGGCGAGACTTTATTAAAGAGGTAGGTAAACTAGGTTATCATACCTATAAAGCTAACGATGACGGTGGGCAGGGAGCGGTAGTTAGTCTTAGCCATCAAAATTTTAAAACCGCTCGTTTAGCCCAGCTACTTTACGATGATTATGCTATCGAAAGCCGGGCCGGGTACCACTGCGCTTTGCTGGCCCATCAAACTTTACAAACCTTAGGGGCGGTACGTTTTAGTTACGGCCCCTTTACCACCAATAACGATTTAGAACAATTATTAAAAGCTTTAACTGGAGTTGTAACAAAATTATGACAAGAAGAGAAATATTACATAGAGATTATATAAAGGGCTGCTTTGAGCTGGAGCTGCCAACTAAAGTGGTAGGGATAGAGGTGCCAAACAGGTTAAGCGGCACCGATAGTTATTTTTTAGCCCTTAATTTTTTGTGGGATGGGATAAAACATGCGGTAGCAGCTCAAGTAGGTAAACCGCCCGATATGGTGCTAAATTTAATGCTAAACCCTAAAACTAAAGAATATAAATTAGCTGATAAAGAGCTAAAATATATAAAGATGGATTATTTTGTAACAAAGGTTACCATAGCTTTAAAGAGAGAAGAGCTTTATACGGAGGCTAATGAAAGAATAGATATTCTTACAGAATATAGATATAAATTTGCCGAGTTGCAATCCTTAAAGCCTACAGTTAGGGATTATTATTTTATTGTAGCCAGTTTATTATTTAACTATGCCACCAGTATACAAGCGAGGGAAAATAGCGACCCTAATTTGCCTGAGGGGGCCATAACCAATAAAATTTTGGTAGAAATGGGTATTTTTGATTTTGTGATAAGCATTTTGATGGACGATTACTTTGATGAAGAGGTGCTATGAGCCGGTTAGATAAAACATCTTCGCCCAACCAATATCATCTTTATTTTGATACTATGCGCAATCTAACTTTGGCCTATAACAAACTTAGCCAATATGGGCTGGTTTGTAAAGTGGTGGCGAGTGCTGAAGAGATTTTTGGTAAATGCGGTTTTGTGATACAAGTTGACGAAAGCCTGTTAGATAACTGTAAACAGCTTATAGATACAGAATTTGTTATTAAGCAGAGCTTCTAAATCCTCTTCTTTGGAAAAGGGGCGCCCGAAGGGTGGGGTAGTGGTTTAGTTTGTAAGGTGGTATAATTTATGGATAGTTACGATAACCTATTAACTTTAGTTGAGGCCGGCGGCTGAAGCGCCAAATTAGAGGCAGTTGCCTTAGATGAAGCTTTAAACGGCTTAAAGCCCCTAATTAACGATAAAGTTTTGGTGGGGGCCGAAACCCACGATGATGCGGCGGTTTATAAGCTTAGCGATACCGAAGCCTTAGTGGTAACGGTAGATTACTTTCCGCCCGTTGCCCCCAAAGCTTATGATTACGGCGCTATCGCCGCTACCAATGCTTTAAGCGATATTTATGCGATGGGCGGTAAACCCTTAATGGCTTTAAATATTGCCCTTTTTCCCACCGGCTGGCCGCTATCGGTTTTAAGCGATATTTTACAGGGTGGCCAAAGTAAAGTGGCCGAAGCTGGGGCGGTGCTGCTGGGCGGCCATACCATTACCAATAATGTGCCGGTTTATGGGCTGGCTGTGGTGGGTATCATCAATTCTAGCAAGATTGTTACTAACAATAATGCTAAAGCGGGCGATGTACTTATTTTAACTAAACCACTAGGTACAGGGATTAATTTAGCGGCCTTTAAAGCCGGTTTGATTAATGAGGCCGAGCTGGCAGAGGCCATTATTAATATGCAGCAACTTAACGCTAAGGCCGGCGAGATTATGCTGACTCATCGGGCTAACGCCGCTACCGATATTACCGGCTTTGGCTTATTGGGGCACGCCCTCAAAATGGCTTTGGCCAGTGAGGTAACCTTACAAATTGAGGCCGCTAACGTGCCTGTCTTAGATAACGCTTATCGTTTAGCTGAGATGGGGGCTTTAAATACAGCCCTATTTAATAACCAAGCCTATGCAGCGCAATTTTGCCATTTTAACGTAAGCGATTTTAACCTAAAAGCCATTTTATACGATGCTCAAAGCAGCGGTGGGCTGTTAATTAGTTTGCCGGCAGAACAAGCCAATAGCTGTTTAATGGCCTTAAGACAAGCCGGCTGCTGTAAGGCCGCTCTTATTGGGCAGGTAGTAACTAAAAAATATAAAAGTATTATTATTAATTAGTTTTTAAAGGAATAGTTATGCTTAATTTTTTTGAAGACGAAGATAAATTAAAGGCTGGGCGCAGCGCGCTTATAGTTTTATTGATTCTTTTAACATTTTCTATAGTGGTGGGATTATGGCAAAATAGGGGGCAAGCCGTCTTTCATATTCATTTTTTGTTGACTATTGTGGTAGCGGTAGCCGTAATTAAATATAATTCGTGGTTAAATTTTGCCTTAACGGCCGGGCTTATTGTAGCTGTCTTAGAGTTTATTTGGTATATATTTACATTATACGTAAGGGTTTTTAATAATGACAATGACTCGGGAGGAGTGTTTATAATTTGGCTGCTCATGCGTATGGCACTAGTACTTGCCGTCTTTGATGCCTTTAAATATTGGCGGAAAATAAGGCCTGATTTTTCTCAGGAAGATATTAACATTCGTTTAAAGGCCGGGTTGGTAGCGCTGTTGGCCCTATTAATGGTATCACTTGTGGTATTTTTATTTTCTTTATTTGGCAGACGCAATATATTTGTTACCGTAATTACTTTTATTCCTTTTTTTGCTCTTTTTATAACGATAGTTAAATATAAAACCAACCGCAGTTTGGCCTTAATAGTTGGTACTATTATCTCTTTACTGGGTATTTTTAATTATCTTTATTCTTTATTTCGCAGGCTTGCTGAGGGGAATACGGCGAGAGTGTTTGGAGTTATTTTTTGGCTGGTTGTTTATGGCTTAATTACTTTTGGTATTATTAACGCTTTAAGATGGCACCATAAAATATTAAAGCAACAAGAATTAAAAAACGAAGAAATTTTGCTAAAAGAAGAATAACCCTTTAAAAACTTATTAAGGAAATAATAATGAAAGATAATACAGATAATCTTAACAAACATATTAAAAGAGGGCGTATCGCCCTGATAATTTTATTAGTTATGCTGGTGATGAGAGCCGGGTTTCTAGCTTCGCTGGTAATTAGAGCCATACCTTATTTAGATGGTTGGATTAATATTAGAGCAATTATGGCCATAGCTTTTTGGCTTGTTTTAGCTTTAATTATACTGGTAGCGGTGATTAACTACAACAAATGGTTAATTTTTGCTTTAATTGCCAGTATTGTAACATTTATAATAGAGTTTGCCAATAGTGTGGCGGGGTTTTAAACCATGGGAAACCCCGTTATTAGTGCTATAACGCTGCGTGTTATTGTTTTGGCTTTTTTAGTAAAGGCCTTGCAGGCATGGTATAAAAAAGTAAAACAAGAGAAATTAAAAGCCGAAGAAACTTTAATACTAAAGGAATAGCTGTGCTTAATTTTATTGCCGTAGGCACGGGTCTAATACCTCAACCCTTTAGGGTGTAATCACTTAAAATGTTTTTGCGGCGGTTTTCGTGAGAAAACCTGCAAGCCCGCCGTAATACTCCGCTACTCTGCGGCGGGGATAGGAGGGAGATAGCAAGAATTTTATTAAATTAACATTGTCGCTTATATCTATATAATCCCCAAGATTATTCTCTATTGACAGATTAGTTAATCAATTAAACCCTAATTCAAGGTGAGTTAATCCTATTAAGTATTCAATTCCAGTAGCATCACCAATACCTCGACTTCTAACATTAAAAATTTCCACTCTAGCTAGTCTATCACTCAACGCCTGCCCAGTAAGGTTAGCGTCCCTTCCCGATACTTCCGCCGCCATTCTTCTTAAATCCTCATCAGGGAACAAACTGGCCAGCGTAGCATTTGCCGGTACCGGCAAACCTTGCCCATAAATATTACTTGTGGCTATTAGTAATAAAACTATAATTAATATTTTTTTATAGTTCTAGTTTAGCATAGTTTAGAGTTAAAGTAAAGCTAAAATATAAAAGTTTGGCCTGTGGTTTAATTTTGCAGCAAACATTTGGTAGCTACAGATAGATAGTTACCTGCAGGGCAAAGCTACTTGCCAAAGGCCCTTTAATTAGTTAAACTAAAATAGTGTTACTACAAATTATTAACGAAGCCATCACCAAATTTAATGCAAGCAAACCCAAAGCCGATTTACTGCTTAAAGGACTTTTGCGTAAATACCCGCTGGGAAAAGCCGAAAGGACCGAAGTTTATGAAGCTTTTTACTATTACTTAAGACACAAAAACTTAGTAGAATTTTTAGCTAACACCGAGAATAGTAATGATATAGCTGCTACCGCCTTAACTTTAGCCGGGGAGGGATTGATAGGCTTACCCGATGAGACCCAAAATAAATACGAAGAGTTAACTGATGAACTTAAAGAAAATTACACAGCTAGTGTACCATACTTTTGGCAAGAGCAGCTTGTGGCCGCCTTTGGCGCCGAAACTAATAAAGTAGCCGGCTACCTAAATGAACGTGCCGGCGTTACTTTGTTTACCTTATTAAGGCGGAACAACCGCGAAACTTTGCTTGAACAATTTAATAATGACAACAAAATAACTGAAGCGGCGGTAAGCCACCTTTCGCCGGCTGGGATTAAGCTAGTAGGCAAAGTACCCAAAAATGATAAACTTTTCTTTCACCCACAAGATGAAGCCAGCCAGCTTACGGCCTTACTGGTTAATCCGGCAAGTAAGGATTTACTCGATTATTGCAGCGGGCACGGTGGCAAAGCCATAGCTATAGGAACCTTTTGGCCACAGTTAAAACTTTATGCCGACGATATTCGCAGCCATTTAGCCGAAACCACAATGGAACGAGCCCAATTAGCCGGCGTAAGTTTAAAGTGGCTCAATTATCATAAGATAGAGCGGCAATTTGACACCGTCTTTATTGATGCGCCTTGCAGCGGCAGCGGTGTTTGGCGGCGCAACCCCGAAGATAAATACCGCATTAATGATAAAAAACTAGCTGAATTAATCGCAACGCAGCGTCATTTGCTAAAACAAGCCGCTAAGTTGGTGGCTAAGGGCGGCGAATTAATTTATGTAACTTGCAGCTTTAGCCGCCGGGAAAACGAAGAAAATATTGAATGGTTTTTAACTAACCACAGTAACTACCAATTAGTTAATGCTAAAGAGAGATTAGCTCAAAATTTAAGCCCGTACAATAGTTTTAATACAAATGATTATTTTTATGACAATTTTTATTTGCGTAATAAAATTAACCTGAAGGCCGATTTATTCTTTGCGACTATTATACAAAAAGATGGTTAATGGCTGCTTGAATTTAGTTAATCTTTAATGTATAATAAAGTATGAAAGCAAAGTTACCACCTCAAAACGCTAATAATTCCGTCAATTTTAAAATTGAAAGTTTGGGCAAAGCCACTTACGACAGTCCTTTTACTTACGCCGATAATAAAGATGATTACTCGGCCAACTTTGTCTCGGAAAAAGACCAAACCCTTTATAACACGTTTTTATTTGAAGACTCCACGCGTGATGACAGTCAAATTTTAAATGAAGACAACCGTATGGAACGTGCCGGCCCGCGCGAAAAGCTTTTTTTTAAGCCCGAGCAAGTAACGGCCGGTATCTGCACATGCGGTGGCTTGTGTCCCGGCCTTAACAACGTTATTAGGGCTTTAGTACGTAATTTAATGTTGGGCTACCACGTACGTAAAGTATGGGGCTTTCAGTTTGGTTATCGTGGTTTAGTGCCCGATGCCCCCGAGCCGCCCATCTCGCTCGACCCCGATTTAGTGGACGATATTCAAGCCAAAGGCGGCACCATTTTAGGCAGTGCCCGCGGCAGCGGTGAACGTACCGCCGAAATTGTTGATACTTTAATCCACTACCGTATTAATATTCTTTTTGTTATTGGTGGCGATGGCAGCCAAAAAGGGGCGCTGGCCATTAATAACGAAGCCAAAAAACGCGGCTACAAACTGGCTGTTGTGGGCATTCCTAAAACTATTGATAACGATTTTTCTTTTATCAGCCGTTCTTTTGGTTTTGAAACCGCCGTTGGCCGGGCCGTAGAGGCTGTTAATGCCGCCCACGTAGAAGCTAAAGGAGCTTACAATGGTGTAGGCTTAGTTAAAGTAATGGGGCGCGACAGCGGTTTTATTGCTGCCCAAACGGCCCTAGCCAGCCAAGAGGCTAACTTTGTACTGGTACCCGAAGTGCCTTTCGACCTTGATGGCCCTAACGGCCTGTTAAAACAAATAGAAAAACGTTTAAGCCGTAAAAATCACTTAGTTATTATTATAGCCGAAGGGGCCGGCGAAGAATTAATGAGCCGTGAGCTAGGTATCATCGAAGCTACCGATGCCGGAGGCAATAAAATTATGCACGATATTGGCATATTTTTACGCAGCAAAATAGTAGCTTATCTTAAAAATTTAGGGTTAGAATCTAGCGTGCGTTACATCGACCCCAGCTACATGATTAGAGCCAGTGCCGCTAACAGTAATGATTCTATCTTTTGTGCCCGTTTAGGGGCTAATGCCGTGCACGCCGCAATGGCCGGGAAAACCGGTATGCTGGTAAGCCAGTGGAACGGGGTTTATGTGCACGTACCTATCGAGTTGGCCACCCGTAAACGCGCCCAAATTAACCCGCAATCCAGCCTATGGCGCGATGTAATTGAAAGCACCTTGCAGCCTATTACGATGTTAAACGAAGTTAAGTAAACGGGAGGCTCTACTTTAAATCCCCTTCGCCAGCGAAAGGGATTTAAGATTATTTTCTGCTACCCATTATCAAAATCACCCACAGCAGCCTTAACAAAAGCATTAAAAAGCGGGTGGGCTGCAAAAGGTTTACTCTTAAATTCGGGGTGGAATTGTCCGGCAATAAAAAACTTGTGGCTAGGTAACTCCATAATTTCTACTAAATTAAGCTGCTCGTTTATACCGCTAAAAACAAAACCGGCTTCTTCAAATTGTGTGCGGTAACTATTATTAAATTCATACCTGTGGCGGTGGCGCTCGCTAATTTGCGGCCGGCCATAAACTTTAAAGGCTAAACTACCGGCCGTTAAAGCCGCCGAATAACTGCCCAAGCGCATCGTACCGCCTAAGCCGGCTATCTTTTTTTGCTCTTCCATCATAGTAATAACGGGCTGCTGAGCATTTTTATTGAATTCTAGCGAGTTAGCCCCAGCAATGCCTAACACATTACGGGCAAACTCGATAGCCATACACTGCATACCTAGGCAAATGCCGAAAAAAGGAATATTAAACTCGCGCGCATACTTAATGGCTAAAATATTACCCTCTATGCCGCGTTCGCCAAAACCGCCGGGCACTAAAATACCTTGCGCTTCTTTAATCATTTGCCACGCTGCACTGTTATTATCGGCCTCCAGCTCTTCGCTCGAGACATTAACTAAATTAAGCTGCACTTTATTGGTAATAGCGGCATGGTAAAGAGCCTCGTTTACCGATTTATAAGCATCTTTATGAGCCACATATTTACCTACTAAGGCAATGGTAACTGTAGGTTTATCTTTTTTGGTAACAATCCCAACAATATTATGCCATTTTTCTAAGTTCGCTTTAGGAGCTTGGCCGGTTAATTTTAAGGCCTCCAGCAACACTTCGTCTAGGCCTTGCCGCTCGATAATCTGCGGTATATCGTAGATGGTGCTGGTACTGGGGGTGTTGTAAGCCGAGATAACTGCTCGGTCGTCAACATCACAAAATAGAGCAATTTTGCGTTTAAGTTCATCACTTAACGGCAAGGCGCTACGGCAAACAATCGCCGTGGGATTAATCCCCGCCGCTCGTAGCTCACGCACCGAGTGCTGAGTGGGTTTGCTTTTTATTTCTTCGGCGGCCATTAAATAGGGCACTAAAGTTAAATGCACATAAGCCACGTTGTGGCGGCCTTCTTCGCGCCGCAGCTGCCTAATGGCCTCGAGGAAAGGGATACTCTCTATATCGCCCACCGTACCGCCTACTTCGATAATGGCAATATCAGCCCCCGCAGCGCATTGCTTAATACGGCGTTTAATCTCATCGGTAATATGCGGGATTATCTGTACCGTTTTACCTAAATAATCACCCTGCCGCTCGTTTTTAATTACGGTATCGTAAACAAGACCGGTAGTCATAATATTATTTTTAGTTACTACCAAGTGGGTAAAACGTTCGTAGTTGCCTAAATCGAGGTCGGCCTCGCCACCGTCTTCGGTTACATAAACTTCACCATGTTCGTAGGGGTTCATCGTCCCCGCATCAATATTTAAATAAGGGTCTATTTTTTGCAGGCTTATCTTAAAGCCGCGTGCCTCCAGCACCGCCCCTAAACTACTTACAATTAAACCTTTACCTAAACTGCTGGCTACGCCACCGGTTACAAAAATGTATTTCATGGAACTTTATTATAGCAGCTTGCCCGCCGCTAGGCAAGTAGCTTTTAAAACTAAAGCCGGCAACATATTTTTAAAAATTTATCTGCTAAAAAGAGCCTCTTTAAACCCATAAAACTGTATGTTACAACTATTTTACAAAATCTATGACTTATAATACTTGTATATTGTAAACAAATAATATATAATACTACTTTGTTTACAATAGCTTGCATCAAAATTGTAGCGGTACCCCGGTTTACGTAGTTGATAAATTAATGTACAGTGCCATTTTGCTTTGAGTAATGCAGCTAATATTAGTTATAATACTAAATACATCAGAGAGGAGATAAAACTATGACAAAGCTAATTAAAACACACCACATTTTACTCTTATTAACGGTTTTAGCTTTTGCTGCCTGTAATAACCGCAGTGCCAGCAGTAGCAACAACAACGATGCAGGCCAAACCGGCAGCGAGGGGTCTGTTACTTCTGCCGTCGGGCATATTTCCTTGCCTAGCCACGAGCAAATTTTAGCTACGGTAACCAGCGCTATGCACGAAGTAAGCAGCCGTTATCCTATTTCCTTTAACGATGACGATATAGCTATTATATCTTTTACCGTTAATGATAACCCGGCCGGCCCTACCGCTAGGCCCGATGACCGTATTAATTTAGTAATTAATATAGATATTGGTTTAGTAGCCGGCAGCAGCCAAGATATGGCTTTTAAATCGGCCATACGCGGGGTTTTGCACAGCTTATTTGAATACACCGGCTTTAGCAACCGCATATTTGAGATTACCGGTGAAGCTAGAAGCCCCTTGCCCGACCTTAATACCGTTAGAGCTGCCATTTTAGCTGTAAACCCGGCGATAGATATTTACTCTATTATTTACACAGCTGCCGGCGAGCAGGTTACGGATAGTATTAACCGTTTTGCTAATACCCCTATTGTGGTAGATGTTACCTTTAATTATGATTTACCTATAGGAACCCTAGATTACAGCACTGTAGAGGCCGCTATTAACGCTTTATTTACCGGCTTTAACAACCTTAACATTAAAGCTGTGGGGAATAATATTAATGACCCTACCGTTGCCTTACCTAGCAGCCAAGCTATTGTTGATGCCGTTTTTAGTGCCGGCGCCCAATATAGCAGCGTTAATATTAGCCGTTACACTTTAAATGGACTAGATGTTAGCGCCAGCCGCGACCGGGCCGACCCAACCACCAACCCGGCTATTGTGGTGGAGCTAAGCTACCACTTTACTACGGCTAACCTAAATGACGCTATCAGGGCTGCTATTACCGGCTTGTTTAGTAACTATGGCTTTACCAATGTAAGCATTACCCCAACCGGTACGCAGCTGTTTGCTTTGCCCAGCCGTGCTGAGGTAGAGGCTGCCATAAGAGCCGTAACCCCCGCTGCCAATATAACGCTAACGGCGATAACTTACACCGCCGCCGGTAATAACATTAACGTCAGTGCTAATGTGCTGGCCAATACCCTTATTAATGTTGAGGCAGCCTTTAATTACACCTTACCCATAGGCCAAGCAATTGATACCGGTGCCGTTAATACCGCCATTGCTGCTCTTTTTAATAATTTCACCAATGGCGGTAACAGCTTTAGCGCCACCGGCTCTAACACCACCAGCCCAATACGTCCGCTGCCGGCTCGTAGTGCCATTGTTACCGCTGCCGAAACCGCCGGTGCCCGCTCCGAGAGTGTCCTTATTACCGGTTACACCTTAAACGGTAGTAATGTTACTAACAGCAGCAGTGCCGATATAACTACAAACCCGGCTATCGTGGTTGAAATAAGTTACCATTTTACCGGCACTAACCCGGTTAATGCTATCCGCACCGCTATTACCGCCCTCTTTACCGATGCAGGTTTTACCGGCAACGTAACGATTACCCCAGTTGGTACCTCTTTACTGGCTTTACCCAGCCGTGCTCAAGTAGAGCAAGCTATCAGGGCGGTAGACCCGGCTATCAACTCCGCTAGTGTAACCGTTATAACGTACACCGCTGCCGGTAACAACATTATCAACAGTGTTGATGCTTTAGCGAACGCCCTTATTAACATCGAGGTAACTTTTAGTTACACCCTGCCTATTGGGCAAACGGTAAATAGCAACGATGTTACCGCCGCTATAGCGGCCCTCTTTAACGGCTTTACTAACAGCGGTAACAGTTTTAGCGCCACCGGCCTTAACACCACCAGCCCTATCAGGTTATTGCCGGCACGGCACGCTATTATTACCGCCGCCGAAGCCGCCGGTGCCCGCCCCAACAGTGTAACCCTTACCGCTTACACCCTAAACGGCAACAATGTTACCGATGGCGCTAATGCCGATATAACCACCAATCCCGCTATTGCCGTGCAGTTAAGTTACGAGTTTACCGGCACTAACCCTATTAATGCTATCAGGGCTGGCATTACTGCCTTATTTACCGATGCCGGCTTTAACGTAACGGTTACTCCCGTAGGAACCGAGTTATTCTTATTACCCACAAGAGCTAATGTTATTACCGCCATAGAAGGGATAAGAAGTGTAGCGATACCGGCCCCCAACTTAATTGAAGTAGGGGTAGAAGGCGGCGTTATTATTACCTACACCGTTAATGGCAACGATATTGCCGGCAGTCACGCTTTGGCTAATGCGCCTATCGCCATTAATATAAGTTACTGGCATAGCGGCAGTAACCACTGGAGTAATGTACAAAGTGCCGTAAGAGGCTTATTTAGCAGCTTTAACAATGTAACTATTACACAAGGCACTTTAACCCCAGTTTATACTTTACCGCTTACTGAGTCGGCCTTAGTATTGGCGGTGCGTAGTTTTATCGAAAACCGTACCGGTCTTAGCGGTACAGGCAACTTTACCGGTATTACCTTAACGGTAGATAACTTTGCCCGTAACAGAATTACCCTTACCACCGGCTTTACTACCCCTGTTGGTACCGGTTTAACTAACAATGCCGCCCAAGCGGCTATTGTAAACCATGTAAACTCGTTATTGCACAATACGGCGGTAAACCCTTTAATTAACTTTGCCGGCTCGCCCAATAACGGCCAGCTTATTGTAAATGTTAGTGTAAGCGAAGTACCACCCATCGTGCAATTTCCTCCGGCCGGCTCGCGCACTCCTGAACTAGCCGAAATTACCGGTACCATTAACAGCTTTTTAAGTTTATGGGCTGAAGGTAACAACAATGGTTCGGTTCGGCAAAGGATAATTAGGCCAGTACCATTATTTACCGGTGTAGTAGCCAGCAACAATTTAACGGCTACTAGACAAAATACCGCACACCGCGAAGTAGATTTTGGTATGTTTGCCTTACCGCAGCATATTGGCGATATTGCCATAACTAATGGCGGGGTAACGGCAGGAGCTATCTTTAGCGTACGTGTGCCTTTATATAACTTAACCGAGATGCCGCCCTCAGGCCTTAATATTATTCTTAATAACGCTACCGAAACCGGTGCGGCCCGTAATATGATAGGGCTAGGCTGGAGGCCGGTTACTATGGGCACTTTACCGCGCCCGCCGGCACCCAATGCTACTCCTAATGCTTGGCATAGCGGCTTAAATAACGGTAATGTGTTTACCACACCTACGGTAAATAATGTTAATAGCCACCCTGTCCCGGCTTTTAGGGTACAAGGTACCGAAAACCGTGAACGTATGGATTTACGCGGTTTGCATTACCGTATTTACCAATTTGAGATTGTGCGCCTTAATAACAGATACGAAATACGTAACGTTAGCTACATAGATTATGATAGTACAGGCCGTATTATTTTTCACATTAGGTATACTAATACCAACAATAGGCCCGACCAATTAATCCGCACCGCACCGCTGATGGATTTACTTACTTTATATTTTTGGCCGCGTAATTAATTTATGCCCGTAGGGATTCAGGTCTAATACCTCGACCCTTAAGGGCGTAACCGTTGAGAATGTTTTGCGGCGGTTTTCGTAAGAAAACCTGTAAGCCCGCCCTGTAATACTTCGCCGTTTACGGCGGGGATAGGTGGGTGGTAGCAAAAACTTTACAACGCTTTATCCACTCCCTGTGGATAAAGCGTTGCTGCTAGCTCCTTTTCACCAGCGAAGGGGAGTTCTTGTTGCTTGGTGCCTATAAATGGATAGTTACCGCCATTTTGGTATCTGTAAAAAAGGAATAATTATTGCTGCTTTAATTAGGTTTAAATAAAAAGAGGGCTTTTGCCCTCTTTAATTGTTTTATTACTTCATAATAAATAAAAGTAACCTTGTAAACGCCACCTAAGGGTACACAATCTTAGGTTTTGCCGTCTGCTAACCCTGTTTATCGTCATCAACCACTTCAAAGTCGGCATCTACCACATTATCATTATGCGGTGCTGCGGCTTCTTCCGATTGCGGTCCAGCCTCAGCGTGCGGAGCTCCTTCCGCTGATGCCCCACCGGCAGCTTGTTGGCTGTAAATTTTTTCGGCCATTTTGTGGCTGGCTTGTTTTAAGGCTTCGCTTTTGGCTTTAATATCGGCCACATTTTCGCTATTAAGCACCGCTTTAAGGTCGTTCACCGCAGCTTCGATGGCAGCCTTTTCAGTAGCATCAACTTTATCGCCGTGCTCATTTAAGCTCTTTTCTACGCTGTAAATTAAATTATCAGCTTCGTTTTTAGCTTCTACGCGTTCTTTAAGTTCGCGGTCGCTTTTGGCATTCATTTCAGCATCTTTAACCATACGTTCAATTTCGGCCTCGCTTAAACCCGATGAACTTTCGATACGTATCTTTTGCTCTTTGCCGGTACCTAAATCTTTAGCACTAACACTTACGATACCGTTGGCATCAATATCAAAGCTTACCTCAATCTGCGGTGTGCCGCGCGAGGCCGGCGGAATATCGGCTAAATCAAAACGGCCAAGCGTGCGGTTTTGGTCGGCACGTTCGCGCTCACCTTGCAGCACGTGTACACTAACGGCCGGTTGATTGTCGGCAGCAGTGCTAAATACTTGGCTTTTTTTGGTAGGAATGGTAGTGTTGCGCTCAATCAGCTTAGTCATAATACCGCCTAAGGTTTCGATACCCAAACTTAATGGAGTAACATCAAGCAGTACCACATTTTTTACATCACCGCCAATTACGCCACCCTGTATGGCAGCTCCGGCAGCTACTACTTCATCGGGGTTGACGCTCTTGTTAGGCTCTTTACCAAATAAATCTTTAACCAACTTTTGTACGGCCGGGATACGGGTAGAGCCGCCCACTAAAATAACTTCATTAATATCACCGGCTTTAAGGCCGGCATCAGTTAAAGCTTTCTCGCAAGGGCCTTTGGTACGGTTTACTAAATCGGCAGTCATTTGATCAAATTTGGCGCGGCTAAGCTCCATCTGTAAATGCTTCGGGCCGCTGGCATCGGCCGTAATAAAAGGCAAATTGATAGAGGTGCTCATACTGTTAGAAAGCTCAATCTTGGCTTTTTCGGCGGCCTCTTTTAGGCGCTGCAAAGCCATACGGTCGTTTGATAAATCGATAGCACTGGTCTTTTTAAATTCGTCAATTAACCAGTTAATAATAGCTTGGTCAAAGTTATCACCGCCCAAGTGGGTATCGCCGTTGGTACTTAATACCTCAAAAACGCCATCACCCAGCTCGAGAATACTTACGTCAAAAGTCCCGCCGCCTAAGTCGTACACGGCAATTTTTTCGTCTTTATTTTGTTTGTCTAGGCCGTAAGCCATCGCAGCGGCCGTTGGTTCGTTAACGATACGTTTTACATCTAGTCCGGCAATTTTACCGGCATCTTTGGTGGCTTGCCTTTGGGCATCGTTAAAATAAGCCGGCACGGTGATAACGGCCTCCGTTACCGTTTCGCCTAAATAATCTTCGGCGGTGCGTTTCATTTTTTGTAAAATAGCGGCACTAATTTCGGGCGGCGAGTAAAGTTTGCCGCGCACATCAACGCGGCAATCGCTGTTGGGACCGGCCTTAATGTGATAAGGAATGCGGCTAAGCTCATCGCTTACCTCACCATAGTTGCGCCCCATAAAACGTTTAACGCTGTAAATAGTGTTTTCGGGGTTGGTTACCATTTGGTTTTTAGCACTTTGCCCTACCAGCAGCTCGCCTTTATCGGTATAAGCCACAATAGACGGTGTAGTACGCTGCCCCTCTGAGTTTTGAATAACTATGGGGTCACCATTTTCAATAACGGCCACACAGCTGTTAGTTGTTCCTAGGTCGATACCTATAATTTTACCCATTTTTTGTTTATCTCCTATATTTTATTTAACTGAAAAGTGAAAGGTGAAAACTGAAAAATGCTTACCTTTCATTTTTTTTAATTTTTATTTTCTCTCCCAATTTTCCATCTTTACCCCTGCAATACGGCTAAAATGTGTCGTATTATTTGCTAATCATTCGCTATTGCAGTTCTGCTATCATCATATCCATATTATCTAGCCGAATAGCTGCATACTCTTCAGCTGTATTTTCATCAATATAAATAACAGGCAGTTTACTAACTAAGGACATTACATGGTCATATAATATTTTGCTGCCTTTCTTTTTTAAACCAAACACAATTTCAGCATAAGTAATAACACTAATAGCCAAATCTTTTAAGTTAAAGCTATCTACCTTTTTCAATAAATTCTCTGAGTAGCCACGTATAAACAAACTCACAATATCCGTGTCTAATAAGTATCTCATAGCTCTATCTCACGCGGAGTATCGTTAAGTGTTTCTCGCTCTGTACTAAAATTTGGACAACAACCATAAGCGTCATCTAATATCTTATGCCAATCACTCTTTTCAATAACAGGAGATATTACTATACCTTTAGCTGTCTGCTCAACTTTAACCTTATCTGCCTGTAAACGTATTTCTTTAGGTAAACGTATGGCTTGTAAGCCGTTACTTATAAACACCTCTGCTATCATAGCACCACCTCCTTAACTCTCCACTATCAACTAAGTTTTAGCCTTTGCTACCTTCACTACCGCCGGTCTTAACACCCTATCGTTAAGTTTATAGCCGGATTGGTACTCTTCTACCACCGTATCTTTGGTTAGTTTGCCGCTTTCATCTTCGGCCATTGCAATGGCTTGGTGTACTTCGGGGTTAAACTCTTCGCCGATAGTGGCAATTTTAACCAGTCCTTTATTTGTAAGCAGCTCGATTAAACTTTTGTTAATCATCTCTACTCCCGCTTTAACGGCTTCAATATCATTAGCGGCTAGGGCGGCTTCTTCGGCGCGGTCAAAGTTATCCAGTACATCAAGCATACCTTTCATTAAATCGGCATTTGCATATAAAATGGCCTCGCCTTTTTCTTTAACCATACGTTTGCGGTAGTTTTCGTAATCGGCGTGTTTACGCAAAAATTTATCTTGCAAATCGGCATTAAGTTCTTCCAGCTCGCCTATACGTTCCTTTAAGCTTTGTAGCTCATCTTTTTCTTTGTCGTCATTATTATTACTTGCTTCTTGTTCTGGCACGGCTCTTTCCTTAAACATTTTATATTTAAAATTATAATAAAGGTTAATTATTTCTCTAAAGAATAAACAAAAACATTTAACCCTTATCTATAAAATAAAGTTTTATGCTGCTAGCGTCAAGCTATCTTTTGTATAAATGTTAAAAATAATTTTTTAAAAATCAATCATAATTAAAAAATTTTTATTTTTAACAAATGTATTTTTTGCTTGACAAATAGCCATAATGGCTTTAAAATGATTTAAAAGGAAAAAACCGTGAATATTTACAAAAAGATTATCAATAAAATCGTTTCATTTTTTGAATATATAGCCGTTTTTTGTTTAGCCGCTATGGTGGTAGCTGTAATTATACAGGTAGTAGGCCGCTATGTTTTTAGAAACACTCCCGGTTGGAGCGAAGAAATGGCTAGGCAGTTTATGGTAATTTTTAGCTTTATTGGTATAGCTATTGGCGTACGCGAAAAAATTCATATTGCCCTAACTTTTTTTACCGATGGTTTGTTGCATAAAATTAGGCTGCCTATCGAAATTTTTGGCAAAGCCCTTATTGCCACTTTAGGGATAATGATGAGCGTAAATATGAGCCTACTCTTTGAAAGGTTAAGGTATAACCGTTTGCCGGGCAGCGGCATACCGGTGTTATGGGTTTATGCCATACCTACCGCCATTGGGGTGATTATTGCGTTAATTTGTGTTTACCAAATTTACGACCATTTTAAATTTGGCACCGACGAAGAACAGGCTTTAAAGCTAAAAGGCCTTAAAGAGAGTAAAGAGGCTGAAGCAGCCCTAAAAGTAGAAGAACTACAAAGAGAGGACTTATAAATGTTTGTAGATGTGGGCGGTATTACTTTACTGCTAGGAATATTTGTGTTTTTATTAGTTTTAAAGGTGCCGGTAGCTTTTTGTTTAGCTTTTAGCGCTTTTGCTACCGCTATGTATATGTTTATACCGCTTAGCGCTATTACGCAGCAAATGGTAAGCAGCTTAGATAGTTTTGCCCTGCTTGCTATCCCCTTTTTTATTTTGGCCGGCGAAATTATGGGGGCCGGCGGCATAAGCGACCGCATTTTTAATATGGCCAGCGTTTTTGTAGGCAAACGCAAAGGCGGTATTGCGATGGTTAATGCCCTAGACAGCGTCTTTTTTGGTATGATTTCGGGCTCGGCGGTAGCTTCTATCTCTTCGATGGGCCCTATCGAAATACGCATGATGAAAAAACAAGGTTATCCAACACCTTTTGCTGTAGCCCTTAGCTGTACCAGCGCTACCATTGCCGTTATTACGCCGCCCAGCCACAACCTTATTATTTATGCCAGCGCTATTGGGGGGGCCAGTGTAAGCAGGCTTTTTATGGCCGGGCTTATCCCGGGCTATTTGCTTTGCGCTTTGCTGCTTATTTATTGTTACGTAATGGCGCGTATTAAAAAGTTCCCGGTAGGTGAAGGGTATTCTTTTAAACAATCGCTTAAAATTATTGCCGATAGTTTTTTGGGTCTTTTTACTATCGTTATTATAATGGGCGGTGTTTTTGCCGGTATTGTTACCGCTAACGAATCGGCCGTTATTGCCTGTTTATGGGCCTTGCTGGTAGCTCTTTTCTTTTACAAAGGTATTAAAGCGCGTGATATTGTGCCTATTTTAAAAAGGGCCTTACGCACTATTGCCTTAGTAATGTCGCTTATTGCCGCCGCCGGCGCTTTTGGTTATATGATGGCTATTTTGCGTATCCCCGAACTGGTAACTAATTTATTGCTAGCTATCTCGGATAACAAATATGTGCTGCTGTTACTTATTAACCTAGCCTTATTAGCGATGGGCGCTATTATGGATATGGCCCCGCTTATTCTCATTAGTGCGCCTATTTTAATAGGTGTGGTAACCTCTCCGGTAATAGGTATGGACCCTATCCACTTTGGGGTAATGATGATTTACAACTTAAGTATGGGTTTAATTACGCCGCCGGTTGGTACGGTACTTTTTGTGGGCAGCGCTATTGGTGGTATTAAGTTGGAGCAAACTATCCGGGCCTTATTGCCCTTTTATGTAGTTATGTTTATTGGTTTAATGTTGGTTACCTATGTGCCGGCCATTACCATGACTATACCTAACCTAATGTTTGGCAGTTAGCAGGTGAGCCTGCGCCGTAAGCAACATTTGTAAAATATATTGTTTTATAAAAAAATAAATTAGTAAATTATAAATTAGTAAATAAAAAAGAGGAGAGTATATGAAAAAAATTTTATCTTTACTGGCTGTATTGCTGGTAGCGGCATCTTTATTGGCTTGCGGCGAGCGCACACGCGTTCTTAGGTTAGCTGATATTCATGCCGATGGTTACCCAACGGTAGTAGGTGCGTTAGCTTTTGCCGAATATGTACTGCGCGAAAGTAATGGCTCTATCCGTATAGAGGTTTTTAATAACGCCGTACTTGGTGATGAACGTACCACAATGGAGATGGTGCAAACCGGTAGTTTGGCTTTTGTGCGTATTGGTACCAACCCTTTAAGCGCTATTAACCCGGTTATGAATGCCTTATCGATGCCCTTTTTATTTCGCGACCGGGCTCATATGTTTTCGGTGTTAGATGGCCCTATTGGCGATGAAATGTTAACCAGTTTAACCAGTCAAAACTTATTGGGTTTAAGTTGGTTAGATGCCGGTTTTAGAAACTTTTACAACAGCCAACGCGAAATTCGTACCCCAGCCGATATGGCCGGTTTACGCATCCGTACCCAAGAAAGTGCCTTAATGATGGATATGGTGCGTATGCTTGGCGCTTCGCCAACTCCTATGAGTATGGGCGAAGTTTACACCAGTTTACAAAACGGTGTTATTGATGGCGCCGAAAACAACTGGCCATCGTACGTAAACGCCGCTCACTTTGAAGTAGCGCCGTTTTTTACCGTAAACCAACATATGGCTGCTCCCGAAATGTTTTTAATTAATACTCAGCTATGGAATAGCTTTAGCGCTGCCGAGCAAGATATAATTAAACGCGGCGCTTTGCATGGCGCACAGGTACAACGCAGGGCATGGCTTGAGGCCGAGCAACATTACGAAAACATAGCTAGGGCTGCCGGGAATACTATTACCGTTCCTACCCCGGCTGAACTACAGCTTTTTGCCGATGCTTTAATGCCTTTATATGACCAACCGGCCTATGCCCAATTTGCTCCTATAATAGAACGCATTCGCAACGTAAGATAATTTGTAATAGTAAGTTATAAAAAAAATAAAAGCCCCTCGTAAGAGGGGTTTTTTATAATCAGGCAAAGCTTGTAATGTCAGCAAAAGGGACTTGAGGGCCTTATAAAATGGATAGTTCCTAATTATTAGTGAGCTCTTTTTTGTAAAGGGTTTTATGTAAATTATCGTTAATTCTTACGGCTTTACTGTTGATTTGCTCGGTTAAGTAGGCTAAATGGGCTATTTCTTCCAGTACTTGGGCATTATTAACGGCTTCGCCGGCGGATATACCCCAAGTAAAGGGGCCGTTATCTACAGTTAGCACCATAGGTATTTCCAGCGGTTTTAACGAGCTTTGGGCTTTAACAATGGTGCTTTCGTTTAAGGCGGCAATCCCAAAACCAACACCATTAACAATAATTTCGCTGTCGCTAAAAAGCTTAATAATGGCTTCGCCGATGGCGGTTTCGTAATCGGTATTACCAAGCTTTTTTACGTTAATTTCGTTAGCAATAGGTACATCGCAAGGTAAATAAGTGGCATGCGTGGTGCCATAAACCGGTATGCTGCGCCGGGCCTGCGACCAAGCGGTAGCGTAAGGGCTGTAACTATGGCAAATAGCGGCTATATCTTTAAGTTCTTTATATAAAACAAGGTGGGTTTTTACTTCGCCGGGCGGGTTTTTGCCTTCTATTATCCGGCCGTCTAGGTTTAAAATAACCATATCGGTGTACTTTAAATTATCGTAATAACTATGGGCAGGTTTTATGGCTAACAAGCCGGTAGCTTTATCAAAGACACTAACTGCCCCTAAATTGCGGACGGTTAAATGATTTTTTTTCATATTTATAGTGGCTTCGTAGCTTGCACGTTTTAAATCTTTAATACGCATAGGCTCTCCTTACATATAGCACCAATTTAATTGTTGCAGTTTAATTATAGTAGTTTAGCACTTGGCTGTCAACCATTTGGCTGGGCTTTTGTTTGGTTCTAGCTATCCACTTATAGATACCAAAAATAAAAATAGCCTACAAATCTTTTTTGTCAGCGAAGAGAATTTGGGGGTAGTACTCTAAAAGAATAGTTAGTAAACAATTATTAACAGTTGACACTTTAGTTATTTATTCTTATTATTAAGCTATGAAAACAGTAGTTTTAACCTCTATTTTATTAAGTGCCATTACCTTATTTGGCCGCCTTTTTCCCATAATGTGGGTGCTTGTACCTTTGCTTGCTATAATATTAGCTTTAACTGCTTTATTAAGCAAAAAAACCAACAAATTTTTTAGCTATTTTGCACTCGGCTTTGGGCTGGTCTCTTTTGTGGTATCGTTAATTTTTTATATGCAAAACCATATTCGCTAATTTATATCATCTGAAAGCCGTTGGTGGTCTTGATAGCTTTACATTTATAAGTTAAAGTTAGCTTAGGAGATTTTATAATGACCGAGCAATTTAATATAGATGGTATGGGCTGCGACCACTGCATAGATAGCGTTAAAGAGGCTTTGACGCTAGATGGTGTAACTATTAACGAAGTTAAACTAGGTTTTGCTAGTGTAGAAAGTACCGTACCGCGTGATAAATTAATTCAGCTTATTACCGCTGCCGGCTATACCGTAACTAACTAGATGAACTATCAGTTAAATAGCCCTATTATAGCTTTGGCCAGTGCACAAGGACAATCGGCTATTGCGGTGATTAGGTTAAGCGGGGCTAATTGTATTAATTTGTTAGCCCCTTTTTTTAGTAAAACTAAGCAGCTATTACAAACTGCTACCGGGCAAATGGTTTATGGCCATCTTTATAACAATTTACAGCATACCGAGCAATTAGATGAAGTAATGCTGGCTCCTTTTTGGCCGCCGCACAGCTACACTGGTGAAGAAAGTGGCGAGATATACCTGCACGGTAATATGCATATAGCTGATAATTTAATCAAGTTACTTTGCCGCAATGGTTTTAGATTAGCTTTACCCGGTGAATTTACCTATCGTGCCTATTTAAATGGTAAATTAAGCCTTACCGAAGCCGAAGCTGTGCACGAATTAATTACCGCTCCCAGCACGGCGGCTACTAATGCGGCCTTGCTGCGTTTAAGCGGAGCTTTAACCAAAAAAGTTAGTCAAATCTATCATTTAATTATTGAGCGTTTAGCGGCAGTTAATGTTTTAATAGATTATGGCGATGAACTGGAAGAAACAGATAACTTACCGATAAGCTACCATCATATTATTGCTCAGTTACAGCAGCTGTTGGCTTCTTATAATCGCTCTAAGCAATTACAAAATGGAGCTTTAGTAGTTATAGCCGGTCAGCCCAATGTAGGTAAAAGCAGCCTTTTTAATGTATTGGTAGGCAGCGAACGTGCTATTGTTAGCCCAGTGGCCGGCACCACGCGCGACTATATTGAGGCTGCCATTACCCTTAATGGCCAGTTAATTAGGCTAATTGATACCGCCGGTATCCGGCCAACAACCGACGAAATTGAGCTGCTAGGTATTAACAAAGCTGTTAGTCTTTTGGAAGAAGCAGATGTTATAATTTATTTAACCAATGATAATAAGCAACTTAGTGAAGAATTAATCAATTTTAGCTCTAAAACACTCATAGTAGGTAGTAAGAGCGACCTTAAGCCAACACAAGCCAAAGGGTTAGCGGTATCGGCCGTAACCGGTAGCGGGTTAGAGAAATTAATAACGGAGCTTAATCATAGATTAAGCAGCCAAAATAATTTAAATAACGAAGTTATGCTGGGCTCGCTGCGACAATACCAGTTGGTAGAAGAGGCTTTAACGGCTATGTTTAATTTAAATTATATAAATGATTTAAGTGAGCAAAGCTTTTATTTAAAAAAAGCCGGCGAAGCTTTGGCAGCCTTATTAGGGCAAAATGCTAGGCAAGATGCCATTACCACCATGTTTAGCAGCTTTTGTTTAGGTAAATAAAAAATAATTTTACTACGTACTAACTTTGCCTACAATAAATCGCGGCCTTTGCTGCCGTTGGCTGGACCTACTATGCCGCGCTCTTCCATTAGTTCGATAAGGCGGGCGGCACGGTTATAACCAATTTTTAAACGGCGCTGCAAATAGCTGGCACTGGCCTTTTTTTGCTCACGCACAATTTCGATGGCTTTATCAAATAAAGGGTCATCGGCAGCTTCCATATCTATATCGTCAGTGTCGTCATCAATAAAAATTTCATCATCAATGTAATCGGGCTCTCCCAACGAACGTACATAATCGGTTACTCTGTCAACTTCTTCTTCGCTTAAAAAAGCCCCTTGCATACGTACAGGGAAGGGGCTCCAGCTGCTCACAAAAAGCATATCACCTTTACCAAGCAGCTGCTCGGCACCGCTAATATCTAAAATAATACGGCTATCTACTTTGCTGGCTACCATAAAGGCAATACGGCTAGGAAAGTTAGCTTTAATTAAACCGGTAATAACATCGGTGCTGGGGCGTTGCGTAGCCAAGATAAGGTGCATACCGGCGGCGCGGCTTTTAGCGGCTAAACGGGCAATACCCATCTCAAGCTCTTTACCACAGCTGGCCATAAGGTCGGCAAACTCATCAATAATTACCACAATATAAGGCAGCGACTCTACCATTAAGTTATCATCTTTAATTTTTTTGTTGTAGCTTCGTATGTTTTTAACACCTAAACTATCTAGTAAATGGTAGCGGCGTTCCATCTCATAAATTAACCAGTTGATAGCTTGATTGGCATGTTTAGGCTCGGTGATAACTGGGGTTAAAAGGTGCGGTATATCGTTGTAAGGTTTAAGCTCTACCACTTTGGGGTCTATTAAAATAAGCCTTACATCACGCGGGCTGCGGGTATACAAAATAGAGCAAATAATATCGTTAATGCATACCGATTTACCTGCCCCTGTCGAGCCGGCTATGAGCAAGTGCGGGGTTTTAGCTAAATCGATAATTTGGCTGGCCCCTTCAATATCTTTACCTAAAGCTAAGGGAATATAATTTTTATTGCTATGTATTTCGGGCGAGGCAACAATTTCGCTAAAACTTACCAACGAGCGGCTTTTGTTGGGTATCTCTATCCCTACAGCTTGTTTGCCGGGAATAGGGGCAACAATACGCACCCGGCTAGCTGCTAGTCTAAAGGCAATATTATCACTTAAAGCTTCTATACGCGAAAGCTTAACACCGGCCGAAGGCAGCAGCTCGAACATTGTAATAACCGGCCCTTTACGAATAGCAATTACTTCGGCTTCAATTTTAAATTCTTTTAAGGTGGCCTCTAATAACTTAGCTTTATTTTTTGTTTCATCGTCTATTTGCCAATAAGCGTTTTGCTGGTAATCATCTAGCAAACCCTTAATGGGCACATCATAGCTGTAACTTTTTACATCTACGCTTTCAAAAGTGGCTATTTCGTCGTCGTCGTTTGTAGCCGTCGGTAGCTCTGTTTCATTTATGGCCTCTTGTTGTTGGCGGACATTATCAAAAACCGGTTCGTCTTCTAAATTTGTAGTAGTAACTTCGGGCTCTGTCTCACTAATGTTATCTAAATAAATTTCTTGGTTATTTTCGTTACTATAAGGTTCATCTTCATCGGTTTCTTCTAGGGTAATATGGTTATTAGCTAAAGGCTCTTCTTCATTAGACTTAATTTTAAAGGGGCTGTTTAGGGCTTCGTCAAGGCTGCTGGTAGCTCCTTCAATTATTTTAACTATTTGGGTATCTTCGCTTATCTCATTTTCGTCATCTAAATCGGTGGCTATTTGGTTTAAAGCGACGGTTTCTTCGGGACTTAGCAAGTTCCCGCGCAAATGCGGCGGCAAGCTATCATCGCTGCTTAAAATAGCAATAGCCGGGTCGGTTTCGTGCAGCCACTTGTTGGTACCACCTTCTTCTTCTAATTTGGCCTTTTGTTTTTTAAAGTCGTTTTCAATATTGATGGACGCAATATCAACAAGTGGAGGCTCGTCATCTTCGGCTTTATTAAGCTCGTTTAAAAATTCGGCATCGCTATTTAATTTTAGCTTATCGCCGGTAAGCAGTTGCTCAGCGTTTTCTTCACCGGTAAAAACTTCAGGCTGAGGAAATGCTACTGTTTTAATATCGTTAAACTGTTTATTGATTTGCTCCAGCTGGCTTTTTAGGCCCGAGCCCTCTCTGTAAAAAATACTACCAACTTCTTCCGATTGGTTATCATCTTGGTTAGGCGGTAACTCGATAGGTTTTAGCTCTTCGTAATTATTTGTTTTAGTTGTATTAATGTTATTAACGTGTACTAATTCCGACCGTTCGTTATTAGCCTCAAAGCTGGTAGACTGCGCTAGCTTTAATATAATTATTAGCTCTATGGCAAAAAGAGCCATCAAAACTAAAGGGACACCATTACGCGAAATATTTAGCAACTGTATTTCAAATAAGCTGGCGTTGTCGGCATCAAAAAGCAAAGTTTTTAAGAGTAAAGCTAAGGTAATAAAGGGGATAAAGCTAAAGTTAGCTAATAAAATACTTTCGGCAGTGGCTTTTTTGTTATAAAATAACCAACCTAAAGCGGCAAAGTAAAACGGTAGATAAAAGGCGGCTATATGAAAACCTCGCAATAGCTGCGAAGCAAAACCAAAAGTGGCAAAACCCATAGAGGCTATAATTAAGGTTAAGAAAAAAAAGGCGGCAATAGCAAAAAAGGTTACCGCAAGGATATCATCTATATTATTACTTTTCACACTATTAGTATCGGGTAATTTTAGCTTGTATTTTAACAAAGCCAATAAATAGGTAAGTTATATAGTTTTAATAGCTAATTTTTTATTATATAAAAAAGTTTGAGTATTAATTTAAATAAAAGCCCCTTTTTTATAAAAGGGGCTTTTATGGAGAATATCGGACTCGAACCGATCACCTGAAGCTTGCAAAGCTACCGCTCTACCAGATGAGCTAATTCCCCTAACTTTACTAACTTTACAGCTTATTGATACTTTTGTCAAGAGTGAGCGCAGGGCTAGAGCATATAAAAGAAATATGGTAAAAAGGAGTAATGGAAGAAGAGAAAAGAAATATATTAGAATATTTTAGGGTAATAGAAGACCCCAGAGTAAGCCGTAATAGAAAGTACCCA